>NZCC01000067.1 GCA_002688175.1 Chromatiales bacterium | reverse complement strand
GGTCCTTTTTTGGTTCGTTACTGTGGTTTGGCGATTACAGTTTTAACAAACCGGGGCCACCCCCTTCAAAAAAATGTGCGAAGAAAATTTTACGTTATCGTCACGAATCCCTGCGTATTAAGGTAAATTCGCTAATTATTCAGCGAGTTATCGCCATTTCTACAAGAATTAACCGATTGCGAATAATGAATTGCGGCGTAAGATAGCTGCTATCCGATGTCCGGAACGGACGTTAGCATCAACGCGGGTCTATACCGGATGAAAAACGCACGCGGTGATCGATATCGACGATCAGTGTCTCGTAACCATCAAGTGATTCAATGAGATTCAGGCCGACATCAGGGCCGAGCACGAAAACACTGGTCGATAAACCATCAGTCATCATCGCATCAGGACCGATGACCGTCACACTACGCACCTGCCCGGCCGACCGACCGGTCGATGGATTCAGAATGTGGTGATAACGGACATCATCTTCGATAAAAAATCGCTCGTAATCACCTGAGGTTGAGATTGCCTCATCCTGTAACGCGAGTCTTGTCAGCAACCCATCAGTATTATCCGGATCCCGCACACCGACGATCCAGGGTCCGTTACCCCGGTCACCCAGCAATCGGGAGTCGCCACCTGCGGTGGCCAGTGCATTCGTCACACCGGCCACCCGCAATACATTGATAACGGACTCAACGGCATACCCTTTGGCGATACCACCCAGGTTGATCCTGACACCAGGCCGGGCGAAATGAATTGCAGACGTCTCCCGATCAAGGTGCACATGACGATAGTCAATCGTTTGCAGGCGTGATGAAATCTGCTCGGGCGCGGGATGGATGCCCGCCCGAAAGTCATACAGCTGGCCGACACTGTCATAGGTAATATCAAACGCACCGTTTGTCGTTGCGGATAACTGCAGGGCACGATCAATCAGGCCAAACAGTTCCGGGCTGACAATTACCCGCTCATCCGCAGCTGTCTCATTAACTCGCGTTATCTCGGAATCAGCGAGATAAGTGCTCATCGCCGCTTCAATCCGGTCAAACTCACCCATCGCCAATGCGATCAGGCGTTCGGCCTGCTCGGCATCGTCATGCCAGAGCTGTACCTCGACGCGGGTACCCATCTTGTCTTGCGCCGCCGAAAACCATTTAGCCTGCGCGTTATAAACCGGAGCTGCACACAGGGCAGACATAATCAGGCAATGGGCCATCAACTTCAGCATGGGCAGGATTATACCGTTTGGTTTCAATTAGAGCTTCTGGGCGGACGCTCTGGTTCCATTGGGAATTTCCCTGGGTGCATTAAACTGTTTGAGATGCAGGCCGAAGTGTCGCTTGAAGAACAAGGCGCTTGCCTGCTGGCTGTTGGCGCCGCACTCAGGTCAGAATCGCTGGGGGCATAGGATTCAGCAAGATGTATCAGCAGATTAACTTTTACCAAGACGAGTTTCGCGCCACGGAACAGATTTTTTGCGCTACCACACTACTGAAGACCTGCGCAGCAGCTCTTCTCGTGATGCTCCTGACTTCCGTGCTTGCAATACAGGAAATGAGCAGCGTTGAACGCGAACTGGAGATTGTGCGCAATCAGGACGTCGCAGCAGCCGCACAACTACATAAACTGCAGCCGGCCATCGCCGCTGTTAGCGGTAAAAGAACCTGGGTGGAACAACTGGATGATGCAACGCGCTTGCTCGCCGAGAAGGAACAGGTACTCAAACTGGTTCTGGGTTCAACACTCGGTAACACACAAGGCTTCTCCCGTTATTTGAGCTCATTAACCCGGCAGGACACTGACGGTCTTTGGCTAACGCAAATCAGCCTGTCGGCACTCGGCGATAAAACCCGGCTGGAAGGTCAGGCATTGCGAGCCGAACTGGTTCCGGCTTACCTGCAAACTCTGGCTGACGAACCACCGTTTGCAACCCAACGATTCCAGCAATTTCAGATCAACGGCCCTACTGAACCGAATAGCGACAAAGTGACATTCTCCATGAACAGCGAGTCACAACTGATTGCCGAGCTGACAAATCCACGATGACACATAAAGCACACATACTGGCACGGCTGGAATCACTGCAGGCCACTGTAGACAAGCTGAGTCTGCGTGAACGCCTGCTTGTGTTTGCAACCGCGATGATGGCTCTCGGCTCAATCTGGCAATTAAGCCTGATGCAGCCACTGGCACAGCAGGCCAAAAGCAGTCGCACTAAAATTGAAGCGCTGCTTAGCCAAACAACGACCAATAATCAGACCCTCGAAAGTCAGGCCCTGCAAATCTCCGGCAGCGGCAGCGAGCACCAGATACAGTTGGCACTGATTCAACGGCGTATTGACAATATCAATGAAAAACTTGGCAAGTATGCAACCGAGCTGATTGATCCGGCAGAGATGGCTCATGTTCTGGAAGGCGTGCTGAAAAAGCAATCTGATTTACGACTGATACGGATGCGCAACCTCACCCCTGAAGCATTATCAGCATCTGAAGATGCCGATACCGCAACATTTTATAAACATGGATTTGAGATTGAGTTTGAAGGAACCTATTTCGCCTGCCTTGAATATTTACGGGCAGTTGAATCCCTGCCATGGCGCTTTTACTGGCAGGTCCTTGAACTGACAGTTGATGAATACCCCAGCAACCGGATTCGACTTGAGGTCAGCACACTCAGCCTGGATGAGGAGTGGATCGGTGCGTAGTCATATTTCAATAGTGATTGCATTGGTCTTATTACTGCTCGGCTCACCGCTGACCAATAGTACGGAGCGACCTCGCGACCCGACCAAACCCTACGCCGTTAGGCCAGTTGCACTGGTCAAGGCTGCAAGGTTCAGTGTTTCCGGCAATCTTCATATCCGAGACGCGTCGAATAGCCGTCCTGAACGGACAACGCGTCACCGAAGGTGATGAAGTCGATGGCGCGGTCGTCGTAAAAATTCTCAAAGATAGTTTACAACTCAGAATTCGCGGCAGAGAGGTTTCAACCCACCTCCTGCTGGCTGAATTGCAAGAGTGATGACAGCTGGAGCAACAGATCAATGATCAATAAACTGATAACCGGATTCACAGCTGCTGCATTATTGGCAGGGTGTGCTATGCCGATACCACGCGGGGAAGAAACCCGTACGCAAATTGATATAGCCCTGGAAGAAGCCAGCCGCCCCGTTTCAATGCCGGATAAAGCCGAGCCGACCCCCTTGGCGGGAGCAGGTGTGACAAAACCGGATGCAGCCGAAAGTGATGAGCGATTTGATGTAAATTGTGATGCAACCCCGGCCAGGGCCTTCTTTATGGCGCTCGTGGAAGGCACGCCCTACAACATGGTGGTGTACCCTAAAGTTTCCGGAACCATATCTCTGGCAATGAAAGACGTAACCATGCCCGAAGTTCTCGAAGTTATTAGCGAGGTCTATGGTTATTCTTACAAGGAAACCCGCACTGGTTTCGTGGTGCTGCCCGCCACCCTGCAGACCCGCATTTTCCAGGTTGGCTATCTCAACCTGCAACGATCAGGCATATCCAGGACACGCGTAAGTTCCGGGCAAGTCAGCACACCAGACTCACAAGATAATGGGCTCTCCTCGACCAGCCAGGGAAATTTCTCATCGACGCCGTCCAATCGGACTCAGCAAATCAGCGGGTCAGGCATAGAGACCCTGTATGAAGCTGATTTTTGGCCTGAGTTACGGAGCACGTTAAAACAAATTATTGGCGACCATAAAGACCACCAAGTGGTGGTTAACGCACAGACCGGAGTCATTGCACTGCGCGCCATGCCCGAACAAATGCGCAACGTCGAAGCCTATCTCAAACAAATCCAGAATGTTGCCCAGCGGCAGGTGATCATTGAAGCAAAGATCATCGAAGTTCATTTAAGTGACGGTTTTCAGGCCGGCATAAACTGGGTTGCCTCGGCAACCAACAGTAGTGGCGACACATTTACAGGCGGGCAGCTGACGCCGCCCGCCAATTTTAACGGTGATCCTGGAGATCTTGGTGGTGCGCCGATCCTCATTAAGCCAGGAACACCAAGGGAAGGATTTATCAGTTCTACACTCGGCGGTGCTTTTAAAATGGCGTTTGACATCGGTGATTTCAATGCATTCATCGAATTACTCGAGGCGCAGGGTGACACACGCGTGTTATCCAGCCCACGAGTCTCAACCCTGAACAATCAAAAAGCCGTGATCAAGGCCGGAACTGACGAGTTCTTTGTTACCGACATCGCCAGCAACACGGTCACGGGAACCGCTTCGGCAACCAGCCGTAATGTCGAACTTACGCCATTCTTTTCCGGTATAGCACTGGATGTAACACCACAGATCAATAGTTCCGGTAAAATCATATTGCACATCCATACCACTGTCAGTGAAGTAACAGATCAACAAAAAGTAATCACTGTTTCCGGTGAATCGGACACATTGCCACTGGCATTCAGCGAAATTCGTGAATCAGATACGATCGTCAAGGCGAACAATGGCCAGATCATTGTCATCGGCGGACTGATGAGAAATTCAGTTCGCTCAGAAGTTTTTGGCACGCCGGTCCTTCGTCATATACCCCTGATGGGCAAGCTGTTTGAAAGTACTCGTGAGGTTGAATCGAAGACAGAACTGGTCATCCTGTTAAAAGCAATTGTCGTGGATAACAGTGACGTGTGGACCACCATGGCCGGCGAATCCCTGCAACGCATACGCAAGCTGGCCGGGCAATAGAACAGATATCACATGACTGAAGCCACGATAGCTCCGGCCAAAACGAAACCCCGGGCCAAGAAATTACGCCTCGGGGACCTGCTCCGCGAAGCAGGTGTTATCACTGAAGAAAGCTTGCATGAAGCACTTGCACTGCAGAAACAGACCGGCAAAAAACTCGGCCGGGTGCTGGCGGAAATTGGCGCGGTAGGCGAAAAGGAGTTACATGAGTTTCTCGCCAAGCACCTGGGTGTTGAGTACCTCGACCTCAGTGGCGTAAATCTGGATTCTGATACGGTGACACAGCTTGCCGAGGTTCAGGCTCGCCGGCTACGGGCACTGGTATTGCAATCGGACGAGGACGGACTACTAGTCGGCATGGCCGACCCCAATGACATCATCGCCTATGATGAGCTATGCCGACTGCTAAAAAAACCTGTTCGCCTGGCCCTGGTCAAGGAATCTGATCTGCTGCAAACGATTGACGTCGTCTACCGACGTACCGACGAAATCAGCGCACTTGCCGCAGAAGTAAGACAACAACTCGGCGAAGGTCAGATCGATATCGATGATCTCATGGCTGAAGATGGCTCGGAAGACGCACCGGTCATCAAGTTACTCCAATCCATGTTCAAGGATGCGGCACAGGTCAAAGCTTCAGACATTCATATTGAACCCGAAGAATTTGTATTGCGTATTCGCCAGCGCGTGGATGGCGTACTGCAAGTGCATGTAATTGACGGGCGAGCGGTATCGACGGCGCTGGTAACTCGGTTGAAGCTGATGAGCGGCCTGGATATTTCAGAAAAGCGCCTGCCGCAGGATGGTCGATTTTCGATACTGGTCAATGACAGTACGCTGGACGTGCGCATGTCCACCCTGCCGGTACAGCATGGCGAAGCGGTCGTGCTCAGACTGCTCGACAATTCAGCCAATCTGCTTTCCCTGGAAGAACTCGGCATGCCGGAAGATATCCGGGTTGGCTTTGAATCGATGATCGAAAAACCCGGCGGCATGGTACTGGTAACCGGGCCTACCGGCAGCGGCAAAACCACTACCCTGTATTCGGCGCTGAACCACGTCAACCTTCCGGCCACCAAGATTATCACCGTTGAAGACCCGGTAGAGTATCGCCTGGGGCGTATCAACCAGGTACAAATCAACCCGGTCATCGGCCTTAATTTTAGTCGGGTGCTGCGCACCGTCCTGCGGCACGATCCGGATGTCATCCTCGTGGGTGAGATGCGTGATAGAGAGACCGTAGACATTGGTCTGCGCGCCGCCATGACCGGGCATATGGTTTTCTCCACCCTGCATACCGTGAGTGCAGCTGCAACCGTCAGCCGACTGCGTGACATGGGCGCGCCGGGTTATCTGCTGGCCGCAGCACTCAGTGCGATTGTCGCGCAACGCCTGGTCCGGCGCGTCTGCAACAGCTGCAAAGAACCCGCCCAACTGAGTGATGGGCAACGGGCCTGGCTGAACGCCCAGGTCGGTGTCGAGAGGGTTGCGGGAGCGCAATTCATGCGCGGGCGCGGCTGCAATTACTGCTTCCTGACCGGCTACCGTGGTCGTATCGGTGTGTACGAACTGCTGGAGATGGATCCGCAACTGACCGCTGCCATACAACGTGAGGATCTGGCCGGATCCCTCAAGGCAGTTGCCAAAAAGGATGGCTACGTGACCTTGGGTCAGCGCGTTCTGGATTACGCGCTAGCCGGAATAACTTCTATCGAAGAAGCCATTCGTATAGCGGGTGGTCCGGATGAAGACATTGATGCCATCGGGGCTGAGCAGCACACAGACATCGAACCTACTTGCGAGGCCTGAACCTGGCATGGGTGAATATCTCTACAAAGGACGATCCGCCACCGGTGAACTGGTTAACGGCCGCCTGACCGGCCTGTCATCAGATGCGGTAGCCAATCGACTGCTCAGCATCGGCGTAACTCCGGTTGAAATCAGTGCTACCGCAGAAAGTTCTGATATTTCGCTACAAGAGCTCTGGACCCGCCTGGGTGGCGGCCGACCAAACACCAAGGATCTCGGCCTGTTTTGTCGCCAAATGCACGTCATCACCAGGACCGGTCTGCCACTGATACGCGGACTTACCGGTTTGGCTGAGACCACGCACAATGCAGTCCTCAAGACAGCGATACTGGATGTGATAGCCAGTCTGGAGTCCGGCCGAGGGCTCGCACAATCACTGCGCCGCCATCCGGATATCTTTCCCGATTTGTTCGTAAACATCATCGACATCGGTGAATCCACCGGAACCATGGATGAGTCATTTCTAAGAATGTACGATTACCTGAGCATGGATCAGGAAATTCGTGATCGGGTCAAATCAGCCGTTCGCTACCCGCTCATTGTCCTGGTAACGATTGCCATCGCGATTGGCATCATCACCGTTTTCGTCATACCAAGTTTCACACCGATATTTAATTCGCTGGGAGATAACATACCGCTGCCGACATTAATCATCATGGGCATTTCCAATTTTGCGGTGAATCACTGGCTGCTGGCGCTGACAATTTTATCTGCCGCGGTGATAGCAGTTGTCACCTATGTGAAGACCGATCAGGGTCGCTTCCGCTGGGATCGATACAAACTACAGATCCCGGTTACCGGAATGATTGTCCGCAACGCTGCACTATCGCGGATCACACGATCCCTGGCAATTTCACTGCAGGCCGGTCTGCCGATGAGTGACACGCTGCGCACAGCCTCAGCCGCTATCGGCAACGTTTATTTGGCAGAAAAAATGTCCCACCTGAGTACCGGCATCGAACGCGGCACATCCCTGTGGAGCACAGCGAACTCGACCGGTCTGTTCACACCCCTGGTCTTGCAGATGATCTCCCTGGGAGAGGAAACCGGCGCCCTGCCAGAATTACTGACTGAGGTTGCAGATTTCTACAAACGTGAAGTGGACTATGACCTGGAAAATCTGAGTGCCGCACTGGAACCGCTGCTCATTGTTGCGGTCGGTGGGGTGGTCCTGGTACTCGCACTGGGCATTTTCCTGCCGATGTGGGACATGATCGCATTGGCGAAAGCGGGATGAATGAAACACCAAGGATCCGAATAACTTCAGCCTGCCAACTTGCGACACGAAGTTTACATAATTGTGAACAACATCACAGACCTATGGTGCCAACAGACAGAAAATCAGCAAAGGTTACGAAGAGCCCGTTTATCGCGGGTGACCCGGTGTAGCAGAAAGTTATTTAACCAAAGGTGTTTGCCCAACCTTAGCTGACGGCAACACACAGGAGATTTTGAGATGAATAAGGCAGCTGGTGGTTTTACTCTTATCGAACTGGTGGTCGTAATAACGATCCTGGGAATCCTGGCAGCGTTTGCCTTTCCACGCTTTGCCTCCCTTGAAGTAGAAGCCCGAGCAGCCGCAGTACAGGGTCTGGGCGGCAGTATTCGCAGCGCATCTGCACTGGCGCACGCTTTGTCGCTGGCTCAGGGAAGCCCAGCCACGGTCACGATGGAAGGCCAAGCCATCACTATGACCAATGCCTATCCTAACGAAGCGACCATTGACAATACCCTGGTTGACATCACCGGGTTTACTTATACGGATACTGCAGGTGGCGCGACGTTCACCAAAGATGGTGCCGCGACACCAGCGAACTGCGGCGTTACTTATGTCGAGTCGGCAGCAGCAGGTGCGCCTCCGACAATCACGGTTGATACCAGCGTCTGCTGATGCGGCAGGGTGTCTCGCAGTCATTCCATAAAAGCCCGCCTTGGCGGGCTTTTTCCTTTGCGGCAGACATTTGCATGGCGCGGACTCTATTGATCTGACGGGTGATCTGACGGGGTCGGACCAGCATAACTCCCTAATAACATAAGTTAATCCACTTGCTGATACGGGTTATCAGATCTTAAATACATACTTATCGCTAAGAAAACAGCATTTTAAGTATGCCTCGTGCAAATCGTTACTTCTGCGCCGGTCACATATGGCATATCACGCACCGATGCCACAGCAAAGCGTTCCTGCTTAAGTTTGCTCGCGACCGAAAGCGATGGCGATACTGGCTGTTCCAGGCAAAGAAACGGTACGGGCTATGTGTACTCAACTACGTCATTACCTCAAACCATATTCATCTCTTGGTGGTGGACGATGGTCGCAACGAGATCAGCGCTTCAATGCAGTTAATTGCTGGGCGCATCGCTCAGGAATTTAATAAGCGAAAGAATCGAGGTGGTGCATTTTGGGAAGACAGGTATCACGCAACTGCCGTACAGTCGGACGAACACCTGATTAGATGCCTGATTTACATCGATCTGAATATGGTCCGTGCCGGTGTAGTCGGGCACCCGCAGGAATGGCCGGATGCCGGTTATAAAGAGATCCAGTCGCCACCCACGCGCTACCGCATCATCGACCAACAAAGGCTGTTACAACTAACCAGGCATAAACATTGGCAGGAGTTCAGCCGTTCTCATGAACGTTGGATTTGCGAGAACTTGAAAAACCCTGATAAACCCAGAGAGCCCCAATGGACAGAATGTATTGCGGTTGGCAACAAAGCATACGTGCAAAAAGTACAAACGCAGCTGGGTGCTCTGGTAAAGCAGCGGTCTACAAAAGAAGTGGGCGTTGACTGGATGCTGAAAGAACCGAGAGATACTTACCAGTCTTTTTTGATAGAAAAACCAGCCCTCTAAGGACAATTACGGGGCGTAAGCAGATCTTTATTTGTTAATTATCATTGACTTACCATGGTCCGACCCCATCCTGGATCTGCAGCAGACCATCAACATCATATACACGTTATGGCCCCGCGTTTGACCGCTTGCTTAAATTGCCGTCTGTACAGACGCACTAGACACCCACATCAAGATGCCTGAGCCCCGGTTTTATGCCGTACCGGCAACTCGACACATACACTTGCACCACCCGCATCGGATCGTTCGATAAGTATCCTGCCACCATATAACTCGACCAGCTCGGCAACCACCGCCAGACCGATGCCCTGCCCCGGCACATCGCCACGCTGGCTATCGCCGGTGCCGCGTATGCCGCGTGAAAGTACGTCATCAACTTCCCGGGCAGGAATGCCCGGGCCATCGTCTGCGACTGTCAATGCAACATATACCGCACCCGAATCATCTTCGTGACGGGTAATTATTACCGTGACCGAGGCATGACACCATTTCCAGGCGTTATCCATCAGGTTACCGAGTAATTCGTACAAGTCACCCTGCTCGGCCGCATAACTGATGCCTTCAGCATCTTGCAGATCGAACCGCACTTCCTTGTTCTGGTGAATCTTGCGCAGACTGCTGGCTACGCCTTTTGCTACTGGTCCGAGTCGTACCCGTTCCGGTGCCAGACTACGCGGACCGGTCGCAGCTGCACGGCGCAGCTGATAATCAACAACTCCCTGCATGCGCATGACCTGATCACGCAGGGTTTGAGCATCGGGATCGGAGCCCGATAATTCAGTGCGCAAGACAGCCAGCGGTGTTTTCAGACTATGAGCAAGATCATCCATGGTGGTACGGAAACGGCTGATGCGTTGACGTTCTGACTTTACGAGTGTGTTCATGTTACGTGCAACACCGACAAGTTCACGCGGGTAATCTTCACTCAAAAATTCAACATTGCCGTTTTCAATTGCCGATATTTCATCGGCCATGCGCCGTAAAGGTCCCAATCCCCAGCGCAGCAATGCGGCGATGACCATCAGCAGCCCGATAACGACAACAGTAAACCAGAGCATCAACTGTCGCCGGTAGGTCGCTAATTGCCGGTCATAGGCGACCAGGTCTGCACCGACAAAAACCTGGAAGCCATAAGTAACATCACCAACCAGTTCCCATGTAATCCCGACGCCGAGTACGAGCACCTCACTGCCATCAACCAAAGTGTGCCGCCGGAGCACGCGCTCGCCTGAAGCCACCTGCATACCGGTGGCGAGCCCTATACCTACCGCGGAAGGCGAGCGCCAGACCCGGTTACCGATTGGATCGACAATTTCGGCATACAGGCCGGAACCGAGGCTCGCGAGCCGTGGTTCGGGCAACTGCTGCGGCAGGAGCAAACGACCGTCATCGCCCGGTTCGGCCACCCCAATCAGTGCGAGTACCTGCACTTCAAGAATGTCACGAATTGCATTTTCACTCATCTGGCGAAAAATCGTATCAAGCAACCCGGTGGTCACAGCAAATGCTGTAAACAACAACAACGTTGTCGTAACGAGCAGTCGAACACTAAGTGATGAGGGTCGGGTAGTCATCGGCTGGCTGAGTCGGAGTCTTCCTTAACCGAAATCATGTAGCCACGACCACGTAGCGTTTCGATGAGACCAAGTTTGCGCTCCGGATCCAGCTTTTTCCTGAGCCGCGTAATCAATACCTCGATTACGTTACTGTCGCGCTCAAAATCCTGATCGTATAGCTGATCCGTCAGCTCTGCCTTGGAAATAACCTGTCCCGCACGCAGCAATAAAACTTCAAGAACACGATATTCGAATGCCGTCAGTGTTACGAGAATCTTATCCACCCGCACTTCCTGCGAACTGGTGTCGACACTCAACGCACCATGACTTATCACCGGCTGCGCATGCCCCGCCGAACGCCGCAGTAATGCATTAATGCGCGCCACTAATTCATCCTGATTGAATGGCTTGACCACATAGTCATCAGCGCCTGCATTCAGACCATCAACTTTATCCTGCCAGTGATCGCGTGCGGTCAGAATAAGAACCGGGAATTCCTTTCCGTCACGGCGCAATGATTCGATCAGTTCAGTACCCGACCGGTCAGGCAGGCCAAGATCGATAATGGCCAGCGAAATAGCAAACTCATTTGCGTAATACACACCTTGTGCCGCATTTTCCGCTTCATCCACCGTGAATCCGCCGCTACGCAGACTTTTAGCCAGCGACGTGCGCAATCCGACATCATCTTCGACAATTAACAGGCGCATAACTACTCAACCTGGCCATCCAGTGCATCGACGGTAAACGTGCGCACCCTGCCATCCTCGGTCAGAACCCGGATCTGATATACATGCCGCCCTTCTTGCTCGGTCGAGGTTGCCTTAAGTACCTGACCACCGAAGGTTTTCTTAACCAGCGCAACTGCCTGGTCTAATGTATAGCGCTCGCTGCCCTGCGAAAAAGCTGCGTTCATTGTGGCCAGCCACATGACCCCAAAGACCACACTTAAACACACATAAAACCTTAATTTATTCATAAAATCTGACCTTCTGAACACTATCGCACACCCGCCATGAATCACAGCTGAACACTAAAATTGTAGCGCTGTTCGCAGGGTCCATTCTAAGATGAAACAGGGTCTCAAAATCCCAATACAAGCGCTTAGCCGACAATTCTCAGGGAAATTAAAAAAAGGGTTACATAACCACATGATTTATTGTAGATTACACTTATTCGTCTGGTTGGACGTTATTTAGCGCTCCACACAGGTCTCATCAAGAAAGACCGCGAGCCTTACCGCGAAGTTTTAGGCACGATCTTTTGAGGATTACAACGATGAGACTGAAAACTGCAATATTTTCAATACTTTTGGCTTTTGTCACGAGTCAGGCTACAGCCGGAAATTCACTCGACCGGCGCATGGATGCCGCTACCGAAGTGCTCGAAGAGATGTCGAAAATGCCTGAAACGGGCGTGCCTTCGAATCTGTTGGCGAGTGCCTACGCTGTGGCGGTTATTCCGAATGTGATCAAGGCCGGCTTTCTGCTCGGCGGCAGCTATGGCAAGGGCATCCTGGTGGTCCGCCAGCCAAATGGACGCTGGAGCAACCCGGCATTCATAAGCCTTGGCGCAGGCAGCATCGGTTGGCAAGCGGGCGCACAATCTTCAGATATAGTACTGGTATTCAAGAGCCGCAAAGGCGTAGACAACATTGCACAAGGCAAACTGACGCTTGGCGGTGATGCCAATGTCGCCGCAGGACCGGTCGGACGGCATACATCGGCTGCAACCGATGGCCAGCTCAAAGCCGAGATTTACTCCTATGCACGCAATCGCGGCCTGTTCGCAGGTATTTCACTTAAAGGCACATGGCTGCGCATGGATAAGAAGGCCAATTTCAGCTATTACGACAGCGGTCAGGGCACAGCAGCTAAAATTTTGAATGACGACCATATACCGACACCGGACCATGCGCGCCGCTTCATCGAAGTGCTGGCCGCCCGGACTCCAGTTCTGGCCGGGCAATTAAATCGTACGGCGCAGAACCTGAACAATCCGCGTGCTAACCGTAATGAGCCTGAAGGTGCTCAGACATTTGCAATTGATGCAGCGCCGGCACCGCAAGGCGACCAGGTGTTCTGACTTTCAATCGATGAAAAAAAAGCGGCCCGCATCATAGATGTGGCCCGCTTTTTTTTGCCCGGCAGACGCCAATCTTCTATTGCCTGCTACATGATAATATTAGCCCGACAAACAGATCAGCCAAGGAATCTCACCCCGGAATGGATGAAAGTATCAGTATAGTGAACGATGGTTATGCGCTGCTGCAACCGTATCCCTATCTGATAGCGCTCATCGTTATCAGTGCATCAATCGTCCTGGCGAAAATCGTCGATTACATTTTCAGTCGCATCATCATGCGGCTCGTAGCCCGCACCACAACCAATGTGGACGATTACTTCGTATCACTCCTGCACCGGCCAATTTTTACCACGGTTGCCAGTATCGGGCTCTTCATCGCACTTGGTGTGATTGGTCTCGAACCGGATTTAAAGAGCACCATAGGCTCTGTTATTCAGACCGTGCTGGTTTTTGTCTGGCTCATTTTTGCGCTCCGAGCTTCGGGATTATTTCTCAACGCAATGAGCAGGCACAAAAAGCGCTTTGAATTTGTACAGCCTACCACCGAACCGTTACTTAAGAATGCGTTTGCCGTACTGATATTCCTGACCGGCATATACACCATCATGGTTGCCTGGAATATCAACGTTACCGGGCTGGTCGCATCGGCCGGTATCGTCGGCCTGGCACTTAGCTTTGCGGCCCAGGATACATTGTCGAACCTGTTTGCCGGAGTGGCCATTCTGGCGGACAAGCCATATCAAATCGGTGACGTCATCATTATCGATAACGGCGAACGTGGTGAAGTTACGCATATTGGTCTGCGCAGTACACGCTTGTTGACTCGCGATGATGTCGAGATCTCAATACCAAACAGCGTCATGGGTAACGCAACCATTATCAATGAAGCCGGCGGTCCACCCAGACGTTATCGCGTGCGAGCCAGCGTCGGCGTAGCATACGGCTCAGATATCAACAAAGTCATGCAAATCCTTGAGCAAATAGCCGCAACTAATGAAGGCATCCTGAAATTCCCAACGCCGCGTGTACGATTCCGACTATTCGGTGAATCGAGCCTTGATTTCGATCTGCTGTGCTGGATTGATCAACCTGTAAAACGCGGCCTCATCGTACATGAACTGAATTGCGAGATTTACCGACAATTCGCCGAATCCGGTGTCGAGATCCCATTCCCTCAACGTGACCTGCATGTCAAAGAAATGCCTGAAAATATTTCTAATCAATGAACCCGGATACTCAGATATAAATATTTAGTCCTCGCTCCTGCCGCAATAGTAATTACCTATATCCCATAGAGTGGCGACCACTAAGATCCTATCGCCGATGGATGGGCTGAGCATCTCCCCATTTATCCAGCGTCAAGCTTAATCGCGACTCTATATCAGCGACCAATTGCTCCAGAGGCTCATCAAGCGGATCGGCAGCCGGAACTGACAGGCGCAAATGTCCAACCTTGGCCATCGACGTCGACAATTGAGTCAACACATAAGCCTCAAGTCCCTGGTCAGCCGGTATGACTGCTGCAGGTGCAGTCTCCAGCAACCGAGTTGCCTCAAATTGTAATCCGCCCCCGGCAACTGCCAATAGATTCAACCAGACACCGGACTGTGCAAATACATGACTGCCATCTGCAGAGATCGACAGGTGATCGACTGCAGCAGCGGTCTGGACTCGACTTTCCCGCGCGACCATCGAGGCGACATCCCAAACCCGAACCTGGTTCTGCTCATCTACAGTTGCCAGCAACGTTTCACGGCGATCGACAGCTACATGACGAATTCCCGAGGCAGGCGCAATGAGTGGCTCAACAATATCGCTACGCCATAACCAGCGCGTCAGTCCGCCCCGGTCGCCGGCAATATAAACCCGCTGCCCGTCAGCACTAACTGCAAGTTTCGGCTGTTCCCCCTGAATCTGCGCCTGTGCCAGCAAATCACCATTCATCGCATCAATGACGATAACTGACCGGCGACTCGACGAGAAAATTAACCGATCGTCTGCTGAAAAAACCAGGTCATGAACGGTACCGTCAGCATGACCGGCAAAGAAACTACGCGGCGCACCAGATGCTGTCTCCCAAACTCTGACGCTACCATCCAGCGAACCACTCGCAACAAGGTTTCCGGTAGAACTGAACGTGACACGCACGATCGGATCCAGATGACCGAAAAAACTAGCCCGCAAATCACTACCCGGTAAAACCAGCGCCTGCTTGTCGGCCTGAAGAATCCGGACATCACCGTCATCAGTTGCCAAAGCAATGTAGCGCCCATCCGGACCAACCGCCGCCGCACTGCTGATTGCTGGCAAGGCACTGCTGACAGTCGGTGTCATATTTTCACTTTGCGTAATTTCAAGCTGCGGTGGCAAACGCCATATTTTCAATGCCCGCCGGCCATCATAGGTCGCCGCGAAGCCATGGCCAGGCGCGAGCAATACACGTGAAGCATAGCGCTCCGGTGCCTTTCGGGCAGCAGGTATCCCGTGACTGAAAATACTGCCTTTGACATGGCCTGAGGCCAGATCTATCAACTCATAGCCACGATCAAGTGAACCCAGCAGCAAAGATGTACCGGCAATATTTGCATCCCAGGCGCTGCTGGCATGGCGTGAAAAGATGGGGTGCAATCTGCCGTTAACCGACCAGACTCTAAAACCAAATGCTGCATCCTGAGTCATTAGCCAGCGGCCGGTCGCATCGAAGCGGATATCTACAGGCTTTGCTGCATGCTCGTACTCACCGATCAATTTTCCATCACGAACCGACCAGAGCCGGACCAGTCGATCCCCATCACTGACGGCCATGAAGCGACCCTGTGGGTCGGCAGCAACCCGTTCAGCGATATTACCGGTTACCAGCCTGCCAATTTCTGCAAGTGTATCCAGATCCCAGACCAACAACGCATTGTCTCCGGCGTCCTGAACCATATCGACGATGAGAAACTGGCCGTTACCGGATAACACCGGTGTGAACGTCGGCTCGATTGTCATCTCGGTCAATAATTTTCCAGTTGCGATACTACGAAACTCGATGGAACTGCCGGCCGTAATGAAGACAACATCGTGACCCATCGCAAAACGTGCAAATGAAAAGTTAGCCGGTCGCGGGATACGGGCAAGGATTTCACCATCTGCAATATCCCAAACCAATACATCTCCATGAACCAGTGGATCCGATGGCCAGGTCAGCGCCCGTCGCCCACCGGGTGACAGCACGCTGTGCATTTGCCGCGCAACACTGGGCTCCGGGATTGCACTTGTCTCCGGTTCGATGCCGGCAGGTAACACTGCAACCGTATCATCAATACGAATCTCCCAGCTAAGCAGGTTGCCTATAACGCCCTGAATATTGTCTGTGAAATTTGCCGTCCAGGTACCATTGATATTCTCTTCAAGTAGTGCCCCGAGTGGATCACCCGGTTGCGACTCAAAGCGGTAGACACCTTCTTGTTTTGCCACCTTGCCCTGTGTGAGATCAAGCTGGGCCTCACGTCCCGATGGTGCGCGCAAACCAACCGTAATGTCGGCCGGTCGCAGATGATCGGAACGGACCGTCAATACCAGTCGCTTGCCACTGGCCCCACCCTGATACACGAGCCTTCGCTGCAGCGGAATAACTTCTTCAGCCAATAGTGCAAATTTCTGAATGTGCTGCGGCCCGCTTTCGGCAATATGCAGGACATCAATCCGGTGCTGCGCATCAAGAGTTGTGATCAACCCGGATACCGGATCAAGCTCGATCGCCTGTAGTGGCTGCGAGGTACGCACCGTACCGCGTAACATTTCAAAATCACTGCCGAGGAGTTCAGCCACCAGCTGTCGTCGCTCTTGAGTTGGCTCGTCAAGCATGCGCGTGGCATAAAGCAATGCAACATCACGTTCACCACGATTCATCGAGTTCGCAGTACGTCGCTCCCAAAACTCGGCCAGCATCTGGTTCCCGACCAGCGGCCGGCCTGGAATTTCGGCAAGACTTTCACTGAAACGCTCAACTTCGGCAAGTCGGCGAGCACGTCGACTTTGCTGAATCAGGTATTCGGAAAAAAGATTATCGGCCATGTCACCAAAACCAGGCAGAAAACTCAGCCGGCGATAGGACTCCAGCGCCGATACATAATCCTGATTTTGTGCCGTCAGGACTTTAATATAGGGCTGCGGCAAGTACTGTGAATACCAGATTGGCGCAACCCCACAGATAATCGCAATGGCTGCTGCGATGGCCGCACCCCGCCAGCCGGCCGGCTGATTGTGGCTGATCCATTGCTGGGTAAGTGCTTGCTCATAAATCTGATTACGTACCCTGAAGGCCCCATCGGAACCGATAACGACGAGCCCTGACAGCAACAGGTCACGATGAACATCGATACCCGGATCCGCCTGGACCCGCCTGCCTTTGCGAATACGCCGGTATAAACTGAGGCGAGCATTCCGCCCTACTGAAACACGCAGCAATTCCTTGGCCAGAGCTGACAGATGCGGCTCCTCACGCGGTCCGCTTGACGTCAGAAACAGTCTCCTGACAACTTCATCAACGAGTTCCTCGGTCAGTTCACTATTGGTACGTCGCGCCAATGCCCGGAATACCTTTTGACTCAGGTATGGCTGTCCCCGTGTCCACTTCCAGACCGCCTGGGTTATACGCGTGGTTGTCTGCTGATCAGAACCCAGCCCGGCAGCAAGTCGGCGCAACTCGGGTACCTCAAAATCATCGAGCTCAATCTCGATACAAATATCGAAAGGTGAGTCATGCCCGTCAGGAATTCGCTGGCCAACGGAGACAGCGCCGAGCAAGGCAAAAGTAAGTCTCTGATAAGCGGGCTCAGTGGCACGTGCGTCGTAACAGGCCCTGATTGCGGTCAGTAACTGCTGGGCAATCACTTTTCCGAGTGCAGCTTCAATACGATCAATGAAAATAACGACCGAACCGTCCGTTTCAGCCAACACGACTTCGAGGAAAAACTCACGCAGCCGTTGCATGATGGTCAGACCACTTCGTTCCTGCCACCAGGTCTGCAGGTCCGAACGAATGCGCAAATCCCGAACGATGCGATACGCAAAGCTGTAATACCAGCGGCCAACGTCATCCATCATATCCCGGCTGCTGATCTGAGCCAGGTCGATTGTCGCGACCCGGACGCCTTCGGCATGCATTCGTTGCGCCGTTTGCGCCATCAACGTCGTCTTGCCCTCATGACCGGGCGCCAGGACAGAGCAATAATCGCCTTCACTGAGACGCGCATACAACTGCATATCGGAATCACGAAGGATGCAGCTTTCGCGGCCGGGCTGTACCGGCCCGCCGACTACGTAAAACTTGCTGTTGCGCTTTTCACCACTCATGTCGGCTATTACCGGTTGACATTCAACAGCTATTCGGTCGCAATAGGCACTGAAAGTCAACACCAACATGAATCATCAGGCCCGCCTCATGCTCAGCAAGCCACATAATCTCATTTTTACCCCCCGGGACAGCAAAAAGCGCCATGGCATCCGCGTGAGCCTGACCGGGGATGACCCATTTCGACACCTGTTGGCCGAAGACTGGGAAACCTTTCACTGGTTTATCACTGCTGACGAGAGGAATGCAGCACTGTCTAATATGCGCAGGCGGCATGAGTATTCCCGCATCGGGGATGTGCCTGCCGTGCAATACGAACCTGTCGAACGTTAGTTCAGTTGACAGACTTTTTGCTTAAGCCGATGTTACTCGTGCCATTCTATTCGTGCCCGTCAAAATCCGGGGCCCTGATAGTCGCTTTGATTCTAACCGCAATCACCATGCCGTATACCGTGGCCGGTGAATCTGCAGATGACGAAATGGTCGTGACGGTAACCAAAACAGATACCCCGCTCCTCGAAGTCACCGGTAACACGGCCAAGCTTTCGGCGGAACGGATCAGAATCACGAATCATCAACATATTCATGAACTCGGCACCCAGGTCACGGGAACGTGGCTAACGCGCGGTAACGGTCAGGAGACATTGCCGGCCATTCGCTCACCCGTCCTGACCGGACCCGGCGCATGCGGTGCATTCCTGATTCTTGAAGACAGCATCCCGACCCGACCGACCGGCTTTTGCAACATCAACGAATTGTTCGAAACACCCACCGAGATCAGTCAGTCAATTGAGGTCATTCGCGGCCCGTCAAATGCACTGTACGGCTCGAACGGACTGCACGGCACAATGAATATCCTGCTACCGGTACCCGGCAGTTCGCCCGGCTGGAACGGTAGCGCCAGCATCGGGCCTGATGAATACTATCGAGGCAAATTGGGCTGGGATGGTGACATTGGCGCCAATAATCTGAATTTTGGCTTGCTGGCGGATCATTATGACGGCTTCCGGGCCGACTCCGGATATCGCCAACAGAAAGGATTCGTCCGACTGAACCAACCGCTGTCAGACAGCAATCTTGGCTGGACACTCAGCTTGCAGAATCTCGCTCAGGAAACAGCCGGATTCATTGCCGGTGAAGATGCCTACAAAGATCCGGTGCTACGCGTGGGTAATGAAAATCCAGGGGCATTTCGTGATGCTGATAGTCAACGCCTGTCAGTACGCTGGACACCGGACGCTGAGCACCCGTGGTCAGGCACGGATGTACGTTTCTACCTGCGTCGCTCGGAGATGAAGTTTCTGATGCACTTCCTGCCAGGCCAGCCACTGGAAGAAAATGGCCAGCTTTCGGGCGGTATGATCTGGACCCACCAGCGCCCGTGGGGTGTCACAAAGGTTACCTGGGGCCTCGATCTTGAATATATGGACGGCTTCATAAAGCAATTCCAGGCTCAACCGACGACCAGCCCACCGTTTTTGGTTGGCAAGCTGCCACAAGGCTGGCATTACAATTTTGATGTAACCAGCGTTATGGCAGCACCTTATACACAACTTGAGATTCCGCTTGGTACGGACTGGCAATTGCTGGCCGGATTACGTCTGGAGTACCTGCGCTACGACTACACGAACAATCTACTGGACGGTAATACCCGCGATGACGGTACGCCCTGCCCGGACAGTTGTCGCTACAATCGTCCCGCTGACCGAACCGATGACTTCTTTAATGTTGCCCCGAATATCGGCCTGACTTATCGGATCAATCCACAAACGACTGCTTTCGCAACGCTGTCACGCGGATTTCGTGCGCCTCAGGCAACCGAGTTATATCGACTGCAGGAACAACAGGACGTTGCCGACCTGGACACCACTACACTGGACAACCTGGAACTCGGTGCTCACCGGCAAACGGAAAGCTACACACTGGAAGCAGTAACTTTTGCGATGCGCAAACGCCATTACATTTTTCAGGACGCTAACCGCAACAATATCAGTGACGGCAAAAGCCAACATATCGGCATCGAACTGCAGGCGGAAGCGCGGCATGCTTCCACAGGTCTTTATGCCGGTGCCGCCGGCACCTGGGCCCGGCATACTTACGACTTCAGTACCGCGGCACGCGGTGAAACCATCGTGTCGGGCAATGATGTTGACACCGCCCCCCGCAAGCTGGGCAGTCTGCATATCGGCTGGGACCAGGGCAGGAGTCGTATCGAACTGGAGGGCGTTCATCAGGGTTCTTATTGGCTCGATGCCGCAAATGAACACAAGTACAGTGGTCACAACCTGCTGAATCTGCGCGCCCAGTGGCGCATGACCGATGACTGGTTGATTACAGGCCGGGTTAACAATATTACCGACAAGCTCTATGCCGACCGGGCGGACTTCGCCT
>NZCC01000066.1 GCA_002688175.1 Chromatiales bacterium | reverse complement strand
CCTGGGTGCCGACGGATCAGTTGGTTACCTGTTTAACAAGGTGGGATTACTGAGCTTCCCGGTAGGTGCAGATGAAGGCAATGTCATGGAAGTTGCGATTGAATCCGGCGCAGAAGATGTCGTACTCAATGATGATGGATCGATTGATGTACTGACCGACCCGGGCGAATTTGAGGAGGTGCGCAAGTCACTAGGGGATTCCGGTAACGAGTTTGAACTTGCCGAGATTACGATGCGTGCGTCGGTGTCTGCGACCCTTGGTGAGAAAGAAGCATCCAGTATGTTGAAGCTGCTGGAAATGCTTGAGGATCTGGAAGACGTTCAGCAGGTGTACTCAAATGCTGAAATTCCGGATGAAATCCTGGCGAACTTGTAAGGCATGGCAATTGAATGATCCAATCCGCATTCTTGGCATAGATCCGGGCTCTCGAATAACCGGCTACGGGATTGTCGATACCAATGGAGCCACGACTCGGTATGTTGCCAGCGGCTGCCTGAAGCTCGGTGCCGGTGAATTTTCAAGATGCTTGCGGGAGATATTTTTACGTATAAGTGATCTCGTGTCGGAATATGCGCCAAACCACATCGCAATAGAGCAGGTGTTTGTGCATAAAAACGCTGATAGCGCGCTGAAGCTGGGCCACGCCCGGGCTGCTGCCATCTGCGCGACCTTTGCCGGCGGGGCGGCTTTTCATGAGTATGCGGCCCGCGAGATCAAGCAGGCGGTTGTCGGCAGTGGCGGGGCGGAAAAACATCAGATTCAGCATATGGTCAAAGCAATCCTCACGCTGGAATCACTGCCGGTCAGTGATGAGGCGGATGCGCTGGCCGTTGCGCTCTGCCATGCGCACAGTTTCCGGCTACATGCCGGCCTCACATCGCTCACCTCAGCGCCGCGCCGCAGCGCTGGCCGCTCGAGTTGGAGGAAGTTCGCCGGATGATCGGTTTTTTACGTGGTGTGCTGGCCCACAAGGCACCTCCGTTTCTGATTGTCGACGTCAACGGTGTCGGCTATGAACTCGAAGTGCCAATGTCCACCGTGTTTCACCTGCCTGATCTCGGCAGTCGCGTTGAACTGCTTACGCATCTTGTCGTTCGCGAAGATGCGCAGATACTATTTGGATTCAGCACGGAAGAAGAACGGGGGTTATTTCGCAGTCTGTTGAAGGTCAATGGGGTGGGGGCAAAACTGGCGCTGACGATCCTGTCCGGTATCAGTGTCGATGGGTTCGCTCAATGCGTGCGTAATGAAGACAAGGCGACGCTGGTTCGCTTACCGGGAGTCGGGCGCAAAACGGCCGAACGCCTGATCCTGGATATGCGCGATCGAATCGAAGCGGTATTGCCGGCCGCTGCAAATGGCGCAACACCACCGCCAGCCGATGTCAGATCGGTGCCGCGGACCGAAGCGTTCAATGCGCTGATCAGTCTCGGTTACAAACCGGGTGAGACTCAGAAAATGCTTGATGCCGTTGCCACTGACGGGGAAACCACCGAAGATATCTTGCGTCAGGTCCTGAGGGCAGTTGCACCGTGACCGATAGTCAGAGAATCATTGCTGGTGATCCGCAAGACGGGGAGGAGATGATCGAAGCGGCGATTCGCCCTCGGTCGCTGGCTGATTACGTCGGGCAGGAGCCGGTCAAGCGGCAAATGCGGATTTTTATCGCTGCCACCAACAAACGAGCCGAGGCCCTTGATCATGTACTGATTTTCGGTCCGCCGGGACTGGGCAAGACGACACTCGCACATATCATCGCCAACGAAATGGGCGTCAACATGCGCCATACATCGGGGCCGGTCCTCGAGCGCCCGGGCGACCTGGCTGCAATGCTGACCAATCTGGAACCGCACGATGTCCTGTTTGTCGATGAAATTCACCGCTTGAGCCCGGTGGTCGAAGAAGTGTTGTACCCGGCCATGGAAGATTTTCAGCTCGATATCATGATTGGCGAGGGACCGGCGGCCCGGTCGATCAAACTGGATGTGCCGCCGTTCACACTGGTTGGTGCTACGACACGTGCAGGGCTGCTGACATCACCACTGCGCGATCGTTTTGGCATTGTGCAACGTCTCGAGTTTTACACGACCGAGGAACTGCATGACATCGTCCTGCGTTCGGCAGCCATTATCAATGTGCCGATTGACGACGCCGGTGCGCGTGAGATTGCATTACGGGCCCGCGGTACGCCGCGGATTGCGAATCGCTTGCTGCGCCGCGTACGTGATTACGCAGAGGTCGAGGGGCAGGGGCACATTGACATGCAGGCATCAACGGCCGCGATGGATATGCTGGCAGTCGATCCAAATGGTTTCGACATGATGGATCGCAAACTGTTGTTGTCCATCATCGAGAGTTTTGACGGCGGACCGGTCGGAATCGAATCACTGGCTGCGGCGATCAGCGAAGAACGGGGTACGATTGAAGATGTACTTGAGCCGTATCTGA
The DNA here is from genome assembly GCA_002688175.1 of Chromatiales bacterium. GTDB lineage: Bacteria > Pseudomonadota > Gammaproteobacteria > Steroidobacterales > SMWD01. The sequence continues at coordinate 30,420 of NZCC01000066.1, read as the reverse complement.
TTCAGCAGGGATTCCTGATGCGCACCTCGCGTGGCCGTGTCGCAACCCGTAAAGCTTATTTACACTTCGGAATCAAGGCTCCGGTTCAGACCATAGACAAGACGATGTCGTTGTTCGATGAGCATGTTAATAGTGATGACGATGACGCGTCTTCAGGTTAAGCAAAACCGGAGTTCGCATGGATGAGTGGCATGAATTCCGGGTTCGGGTTTACTTCGAGGATACCGATGCACAGGGTGTCGTGTACTTCACCAATTACCTGAAGTTTATGGAACGCGGTCGGACAGAGTGGTTGCGGGAATTGGGTGTTGAACAGGATTGGCTCCTGCGTGAGCATGGGTTGTGTTTTACGTTGACTGAAACCGGGGCACGATTTCACCGGCCGGCGCGGTTTAATGACCAGTTGCTCGTCAGGACGCGGATTGCACGGCTGGCGCGCGCGAGCATGGCGCTGGAGCAGACGGTCTCGCGCCTGGCTGCAAATGACTCGGCCGATTCTGAGTTGTTGTGTAGTGCTGATTGTGTTGCAGCTTGTATCGATATGCAGAGTTTTCGGCCGCGGCGTATACCGGCCGAGCTATTCGCTGCCGAACGTGACTTTGTCACCCAGGATCAGCGTCAGGTTTAAGGATTGGGCCGCCGGTAAGCGGGCTATTTACAAGGAATTTTTCAGAGGGTATTGGGCATGACCGGGGACCTGTCATTTATCAGTCTCGTTTTAGAGGCCAGCATCATCGTGCAGTCGGTTTTGCTTTTGTTGCTGATCGCATCTGTCGCATCCTGGGCCATTATCCTGCGCAAGCGGCGGGTATTAAAAAAAGCGGTGTCGGGTTCTGATTCATTCGAATCCAGTTTCTGGTCCGGCGGCGATCTGACCGCTATTTATCGAGAGATCACCACCGGTGGAGAGCCGCCCACCGACATGGCGGGCGTTTTCGAGGCCGGGTTTCGCTCCTTTCGTCGTTTGACCCAGCAGTCCGGCCTGACGGCGGGGCAAATAGTCGAAGGCGCGCAACGTTCGATGCGGGTTGCGCAGATGCGTGAGATGGACCGACTCGAACAGAGTCTCGCGACACTGGCGACGATCGGTTCTACCAGCCCCTATGTTGGTCTGTTCGGTACGGTCTGGGGCATCATGAATACGTTCACCGCCCTCGGTAACGTCAAGTCGGCAACGCTGGCCATGGTGGCACCTGGTATCGCCGAGGCGTTGATTGCAACGGCGATGGGCCTGTTTGCCGCGATACCGGCGGTTATTGCCTACAACCGCTATGCCGAAAAGGTTGGGCGCCTGGAGGTTCGTTACGACACGTTTGCCGAGGAATTCTCGACAATCCTGCAACGTCATGCCCACACTGCAGTGAATTCGAACGGGAAGGACACCTTGTGAGCGGGGTACGTAAACGCCGGTTGATGGGCGAAATCAACGTCGTACCCTATATCGACGTCATGCTCGTACTGCTGATTATCTTTATGGTTACAGCGCCGTTGCTGACCCAGGGTATCGAGGTTGAACTGCCAAAGGCCGGCGCCGAGCCGATCGATCCAGCCGAAAATGCGGATCCGCTGGTGTTATCCGTGGATCAGGACGGTAATTTATACCTGAACGTTGGTGACGAAGAGTCAACCCCGCTCGATGCGAAACGTATCATCCGTATGACTTCCGTCGTGCTTGAGCGTAGTCCCGCCACACCCGTGCTCGTCAAGGCAGATTTTCGCGTGCCCTACGGCGATGTTGTCGCGGCAATGGTGTTATTGCAGCGCGCCGGCGCAGAAAAAATTGGATTTCTGACTGACCCGGCTGAATTGAAAAAGCTCGAGGCGAGTTGAGCCGGGTTTGATCGTGGCGTCATTTGCTCAGGAATATTCTGGCGGATTGACTGTTTCGGTCATCGGTCACGCTTTAATAGTGCTGATATTTAGTTTCAACCTGATCAGTATGCCGTTTAAGGATGTGCCGCCGGTGCAACTGGCGATCGAGGCGACGGTCATTGATATGGGCGCTGTGCGCAAGAAACAGGCAGCCGAACAACAGCGTCAACTCGAACTTGAACGGCAAAAACAGGCGGCCGAAACGGAACGCCGCAAGAAGATTGAGACTCAGAAGCAGCAAAAGCTCAATGAGCAAAAACGCCAGCAGGAGTTAAAGCAAAAAAAGATCGCGGAGCAGAAGCGGAAAAAGGAAGCTGAACAAAAGCGAATTGCCGAACAAAAACGCAAAACAGAAGAAGCCCGCAAGGCCGAACTGAAACGCAAGGCGGAAGCTGCCGAGCGTCTCCGTCAACAGGAGATGCAACGACAGTTTCAGAGTGAAATTGAAGCCGAGGAACAGCGTCTTGCGGCAATTTCTTCCGGCAAGTTGCAGCAATATATTGCGGCGATAAGTTCACGGGTAACTCGAAATTGGGTCAGACCGGCATCTGCCAAAGCCGGCATTGAATGCGAAGTGCACGTGACTCAGATACCGGGCGGCGAGATCATCAATGTTCGGGTTGGCAGTTGTAACGGTGATGCGGCTGTCGTTCGTTCGATCGAAGCGGCTTTCTACCGCGCCTCACCGTTGCCGCCACCGTCGGACCCGAGTTTGTTCGAAAGAAATTTGCGATTTAGGTTCAGACCGGAAGAATAACGCCTTCGGGCTGTAGGAAATATTGAGACTGATGATTGTTGTTAAAAAATATCTATTGAGCATGGTTCTTGTCTATGCCGTATTTACTAACGTGAATGCGGAGTTACGAATCGAGATTACCGGCGGAGTCGAGCAGGCCGTACCGATCGCCATCGTGCCGTTTGGCTGGCAGGGCGACGGCGCCCGACCGTTTGATGTCAGTCAGACCCTCAGTAATGACCTGGCCAACAGCGGTCGATTCAACCCATTACCACCGGATGAAATGCTGGAGCGGCCGTTAACCGGGCGTGATATTGATTTTGGCGACTGGCGCATCCTCGGGATCGAAGTTGTTATTGTCGGGCAACTGCTACAGACAGGTGACGATGAGTACACGATCCAGTTTCAGCTATTTGATGTTTTTCGGGGTAAACAGCTGCTCGGTTATCGACAGCCTGCTACCCGCAAACAGTTACGCAACGCCACCCATCTTGTTGCAGATATGATTTACGAAGAACTGACCGGCATACGCGGCATTTTTTCAACGCGTATTGCCTATATTACGGTCGAGGGCAAGCCGCCTAAACAGCGCTTTCGCCTGATCGTGGCGGATGCCGATGGTGAAAATGCGCGTATTCTGGTTGAATCGAATGAGCCACTGATGTCGCCTTCCTGGTCACCGGATGGACGCAAGCTTGCCTATGTATCGTTTGAAAAGAGGCAATCGGAAATTTATGTTCAGACGCTCCGTTCCGGTGCGCGTAAACGTGTGTCCAGTCGTGCCGGAGTTAACGGTTCTCCGTCCTGGTCGCCGGACGGACGCAAGCTTGCGCTGACTCTGTCGAAGACGGATGGTAACCTCGATATTTATATACTGGATCTGCAGTCGCAGGTGCTGACGCGTTTGACGAATCGCGGTTCAATCGACACCGAAGCGACTTGGTCAAAAGACGGCAGCATGATTTACTTTACGTCTGATCGTGCGGGGCAGCCGCAGATTTACAGGATTCCGGCACGCGGTGGAAAGGCCTCAAGGGTCAGTTTTGAGGGTCCGTATAATGCACGGTCGCGACTCAGTCCCTCGGCTGAGCAGATTGCGATTGTGCATAACGACCGCGGCAACTATAGAATCGGACTTATCGGGCTGGATCGGGGGTACCTGCAGGTGCTCACCAAGGGTAGCCTGGATGAGTCACCGAGTTTTGCCCCTAACGGTGAGACGCTTATATATGCAACTCGGGACAGGCAAAAAGGTGTGTTGGCTACCGTGACGGTTGACGGGCGAATACATCAGCGAATTTCGGTCGTGAAGGGTGATGTGCGAGAACCGGCATGGTCACCCTTTAGAAGGAATTAAATTATTATATAAATCATATAGTAATTATTAATAGTTAATGTGTTACTTTGATATTTTATAGGGGCGGTTACAGATGTTTGCAACGAAACAGTGGTTGATCATTGGCTTGATGGCAGTATTGGCCGGATGCGGTGGATCGTCCGGAACCATGATGGATGAAGGAACTGCAGCTGACGACGGTGGAGCCAGTTCTGATGACAGTGCCAGTCTTTCGAGTTCCGGAGACGATGACCTCATGTCCGGTGGTGCTTATGATGACCCGACTGAAGCAGGCGGTGCCCTCGAGGTTCGGGTGGTGTACTTCGACTTTGACAAGGCCGACGTTGATGAGGCATCGCGGGCCTTGCTGACCGGGCATGGGGACTATCTGGCAGAAAACTCTGCGCGTGAAGTCCGTCTTGAAGGTCACGGAGATGAGCGGGGCAGTCGTGAATACAACATCGGGCTCGGTGAACGGCGTGCCCAGGCAGTACGTCAGATTCTGCTTCTGAATGGTGCATCGGCCTCTCAGCTCAGTACGGTTAGTTATGGCGAGGAACGTCCGGCAGTGCTCGGCAGTGACGAGGAAGCCTGGAGCCTGAATCGTCGCGTCGAACTGATCTACAACCCCTGATGATGGTGCGCAAGGTGATGTCGGTGAGGGAGTCGGAGATGAAGTTACTCATAGTTAGCATGGCGGCACTCATGCTGCTGATGGTAGCGGGGTGTACAGCGATTGTGCCACCCGAAGAGGATCCGCTTTATCTCAAAATGACGGAAATCGACAGTCGCCTGTTGCGTGCTGAGCGGCTTATCGACAATCAGGGCCTGATGAATCTTCTGTTGCAACTCGAAAGCCTGCAAAAGGATGTGCAAAGTCTGCGTAACGATGTCGAGACGATGCAGTATCAGCTTGAACAGTCGAACGCACGGCAAAAGGATCTGTATCTCGATGTGGATCAACGTTTGCAACAAATAGAGCAGGCGACTGCTACTGTCAACAGTCGGCGTATGCCTGAGGGCGGCTCACTGGAACCGGGTCAGTTACCGGTTCCCGGTGGTACCGATCGGGCTAATTACCAGGCGGCATTCGAGTTGCTCAAACAGGGTCGTTACGATCAGGCAACGATCGCCTTGCAACAATTTATGGTTGCGTTTCCGTCTAGTGAGTTGTCCGACAATGCGCAATACTGGTTGGCAGAAACTAGTTATGTTTCGCAGGACTATCAGACAGCATTGCCTGCATTTCAGCTGGTTCTCGATCGCTATCCCGATTCCCGCAAGACTCCGGATGCACTGCTAAAAATCGGCTACTGTAATTATGAACTTGGACTCAGTGCGGATGCGCAAAAAGCATTATCGGGAGTGGTCGAGCGTTTTCCTGAAACTACCGCAGCCAGGCTCGCTTCACAGCGACTCGATAGAATGAAAAGTGAGGACCGTTGATTTATCCACTGTGAAAGCTGAAGCTGTCACCCCTGACCGACAACTCCGAATCACCGAGATTTTCCATTCGTTGCAGGGCGAGTCGCGGCCGGTCGGCTGTCCGACCGCATTCATTCGTCTGAGCGGTTGTCCGTTACGCTGTGTCTACTGCGATACCGTTTATTCATTTCAAGGGGGTATCCGGCTTACCTTTGAACAGATCCTCGCACAGGTTGGCGAATATGCGGTACGCAATGTTTGTGTCACGGGCGGCGAACCGCTGGCGCAACGTCAGTGCCTGGAGTTGCTGTCAGTTCTATGTGAAGCGGGTTATGACGTCTCACTGGAGACCAGTGGTGCACTCGGGATTGATGGCGTCGATTCTCGTGTCAGCATCGTACTGGATCTGAAGACACCGGGATCGGGTGAGGCCGAGCGCAACCTATGGTCGAATCTTGAATTGCTAAAACCCATTGACCAGGTCAAATTTGTGATTTGCGATCGAGCCGACTACGAGTGGTCATGCGCAATGGTGTCCGAGCATGATCTGACCGCAAAATGTCCGGTGCTGTTTTCGCCGGTGTGGGGGCAGGATGATTTTGCACGGAACGTAGCAGAATGGATCCTGGCGGATCGCCTTGAGGTTCGTTTCCAGTTGCAGTTGCACAAAATTCTGTGGGGCGATCGACCAGGTCACTAGGTATATTTGCTGGAGACCGGTAAAGCTAACGTGGATCAGATGCGATGATTTTTTTCTCATGAGCAAGGCGGTTATTTTGTTATCGGGCGGTATGGATTCGGCCACCTGCCTGGCAATTGCCGCAGATCAGGGGCATGAGTGTTACGGGCTGAGTTTCAACTACGGGCAGCGTCATGACACGGAACTCGATGCGGCGCGGAGTGTTGCCGCGTCGTTCAACGTAGTGGAACACCGCGTCTTAAGCCTGGATCTTGGTGCAATCGGCGGTTCGGCACTGACGGATGAAAGTATTTCCATACCCGTGTCGGCGAGTGACCGGATTCCGGTGACCTACGTACCGGCACGTAATACGATTTTCCTGTCATTTGCACTGGGCTGGGCCGAAGTGCTCGATGCGGACTTTATCTATATTGGAGTTAATGCCGTCGACTACTCAGGTTACCCTGATTGTCGTCCGGAATATATCGAAGCATTTCAGGCATTGGCGAATCTGGCCCTGAGGCGCAGTGTCGAGGGCCGCCCGATCCTGATTCAGTCGCCACTTCTCGAGCTGACCAAGGCCCGGATCGTACTTCGGGGTATCGAGCTCGAAGTCGATTTTGCGCAGACCGTATCGTGTTACCAGGCTGACGCGGAGGGGCAAGCCTGCGGACAGTGTGATGCGTGCCGTTTGCGGCGTCTTGGCTTCCTTGATGCAGGTGTAAACGACCCTACGCGTTATCAGTCTGGTGATCCCGGCAAATAGTAGAGGCGGTTCCCAGCGTCTGCGGGTGCGGGGATCACGGATGGAAGTCTCTCCCCGGGTAAATATTATTTGGCTTGCCGCAGGTTGGACTGACCGCGTACAATCCGTGTCCCGTTGGGGTCAGACCCGACCCCATATCAGTTGTTGCGCGGATCTTGACCATCTGGCTGACCGGCGACGAATAGATCATGGGCCGTTAGCTCAGTTGGTAGAGCAGTTGGCTTTTAACCAATTGGTCGCAGGTTCGAATCCTGCACGGCCCACCATTATTTTACGGTCCCTTGCAGACCGGCAACTCAAGTTAGTGTTCCGGAGGATGATCGCCTTGCGCGGCAAGCCGTGCACAGCGTTCGTGGCGTGTGACGTGGCGAGATAATCTGGGTCACCGGCGTCTTGCGCCCGGTCCGCAGGCAGTGGCTGCAGATAACCAGGTTTGTCAATCTGGACAGCAGCGTATGATCTACGCTGGCCAGGTGGGTTGTCGGCATGTGCAGGCTCGATCAGCTCAATCAGCGGTGAGCATAGCCACCCCTGGTCAGCTATTCCGAGACTTAGCCGGTATTTTTTCAAAAAAAAGCCCCGGATATCCGGGGCTTTTAAGAACTTTTTAATGCCAGATCAGAAGTTATAAATGGCATTCAATGAAACCAACCACGGCTCATCTATTGCCTTGATATTGAAGTACTCAACTTCGGCTCGGACGCTGATGCCGCTTTCCGAATTAAAGTTAATCCCAAAAGCTCCCATTGCATCCCAGTCAGAACTTATTTCTTTATTTACGACAGGTGTTGTGAATTGCGGGACTGGAGGGGGTTTTGGCGGCACTAAACCGCCCACTATTAATTCCGAGGCGTCACCAGTGATGTCGGACTTGATGCCGCCTGCTTTGATCATCAATTCAAAAGTGTCATTGATCGGCCAGAATCCGGTTACAGCGGCTGTGTAACCGCTGGTGGGCAGTTTTACGGTCCAGGCACTTGAGCTAACAACACTAACGCCGCCGCCACGTGATTCGGTGCACTCGCCGCTTGTGTCGGTGAAGCAATATGATTCTTCTACGTCGAAGGCTTTGAAATAGCCAATCTCAATGCCTGCGTAGCGGATGATACGGTAGCCGACAAAGCCTTTGCCCGCAATTGAAGTTGTCCTGAAATCGTCGCTCTCAATTGGTTCAGTCGGTGTTGGTGCAAGCCCATTGCTTGAGAGTTTGGTGTCGACTCGCAGAAAACCAGATCCGGCACCGACGTAGAATCCGTCATACCATGACTTCTTTGAAAACAAGCTGGCGTCATCTTGGGCAGCCAGAGGGCCGGCAACCAGCAAGCAAAGAATGGAAAAAATAATTCTCTTCATGATTATTGTGCTCAGCTCCGGTGCCGTCTGAATGGGCAAATGGACCGTGTCCTGCTCCTCTGTTGGGTATTAGTACTTAGGTTTGACTAACTAAAAAATACTATCGCGATCGTTGAATAGAAGGTTGCCGAACTGCCACCTGAGCCCAAGTTCAAAGCCTGTTTCGCTGTCAAAAATGATACCGCGTGCAAGTACCGATATTCCCTCCCAGACCCGGTAGTTCAGTCCGATCGTAACGTCGCGGTTCTTAACAGATCCTAAATCATAAAATTCAAAGCCAACATGCACATCGGCACGATCAGAAATCTGACCTCTGATCAGCCCTTCGGCAGACCAGCCATTGTCGCTGATAGTAGAAGGCGAGGTCCTATTAAGGTTCGAGAGTTCGGTATCCACATAATTGCCACGAATCACGAAGTCAGCATTTTCGCTCAATCCGATTTTGTCCAGGCTGAAATTGACGCCAATGCCAACCTTTATGGCCTCTACATCAGCATCTGAACTGCTGCCGTCGAGCTCTGTATTGCAATTTACGCATTTTCCATCTGCGAAACCGAAAGCCTGGCCATTGATGTGGAGCCAACTAAGAAGGCCAAGGGAAAAATCAATATTTTCACCTTCAAGGCTACCGTTATTGAAGGCATCGTCAACTTTCGGGTTGAGACCATATTTCACGTCCGTCCACTCGTAGCTGATGCCGATATATGTGTATTCGGGCCCATTCGCCTGAACGACAGGGGCGACAAGAATGGAAACCATCAAGGCTAAGACTGACCAGCCTATAGTTGCCCCGAATAAGCGCGAATTCATATTTATCCCCTTGAACGTCTATCTGGCACGTAATTATATGGTGTTGGATCAAGACTATAACGAATCATTTACGGGCTTGCCACAGGGTGATCGGGCATCGTCCTAATTAGGCCGGTTGACCGATTCTCCGCTTTCACTTGCTTAAAGAGTAGCCTATTATCGGCCAGCAGAGAAACCCACACTGCATGACGACTGTAGTACAGCATTTAACAATGGGTACGTTTTGCACAATTTTTAAGGCTGAATATTTACTTTGTCGTTGTGGAGTGGACCGTTAATTAATAACGGTAATATATTGATTGTTCAAGGGGATATACATGTTTAAGGCGAGATGCTTGGTCGGTGCAAATAGCGCAGCATTGATCGTATCCGGCATGCTGATGGCGGTTCCGCTGGCAGGTTGGGCGCAGATTGAAGAGATCGTCGTCAGTACCCGTCGCAAGACCGAAAGTGTGCAGGACGTACCGATAGCCATTGATGCCATATCTTCCGAGCAACTTCAGCGCCAGGGTATCTCAGATATCTCTGACATTAGCAAGCTGTCTACGAGTGTCCAATTTGACCAGTCTTACGGGCCTGCCGACGTTCGTATCGCGGTTCGTGGTTTATCGAATACCCGCGGCAGATCGAATGTTGCATTTCTTGTCGATAACGTGGATACGACGACCGAAAACTTTATCTCGGCAGGATCTGGTTTGTTGACCAACCAGCGGTTGCTGGTCGATGTTGAGCGTGTTGAAGTCGTCAAGGGGCCGCAAAGCGCTCTATTTGGTCGTGCAGCATTTGCCGGTGCAATCTCTTATACAACGAAAGATCCGGGTGATGAGTTTTCCGGGGACATCCGTGTGACCGCCGGAGATTTCGGTTTGATGGAGTTCAGCGGAGCCGTCGGTGGTCCGGTCATGGGTCTGGAGGATGTACTCGGAATTCGGGTGAGCGGAGCTTACTGGTCTGAAGACGGATATTATAAGAATTCAGTTTCCGGTAGTGATCTTGGTGGTGAGCAGGGTTGGGGTACGGCTGTAACTGCATTGTTCACGCCGACTGACGAAGTACAAATAAAGTGGCGCACTGAATACAGTGATAGCAAATATGATCAGCGTCCGGGTGTCCGGCTTGGTGGTGGCTTTGATGGCCATAACCTTAAATTTTATCCGTACCCGATTGCACCCGAGCTGATTCAGGGTACCAGCAACACCACGACCCGACTTGCGGATTTTGGCCAATACTGTCCTGATGAATTAAAAGACCCGTCTAAAGGCCCGGGAATTTGCCAAAATTCCAATTTTGGTAATGCGGATGGAATTGTGCCGACAATGAGTGAGGACCCGGTCACGGGTAAGGATTATCGTGGCACCGATACACAGCTGTTGCGTACGACTTTGAATGCATCGATGGATTACGATTTTGGTAGTTTTTCATCGATAACCGGTTTTACCGATTATGAAGCCTTCGATGAACTTGATCAGGATTACCAGGCAGTCGGGCGACCCGATACCCTCAAAGCCGCTCAACAGGGTCGCTCCGATCTTGAAACTAAACAGTTCAGTCAGGAATTTCGCTTTGCTTCCAGCTTCGAAGGACCAGTGCAAACAACATTTGGTGTCCTTTATTGGAAGGAAGAGCGCAAACAGACAGAGCTCAATTTTATTATCGCGTGTATCGAGAATGGCAAGATCCCTGGCTCAAACGAGGTTTGGCCGGGTGCAGCAGTTGCCGGTATCTGTGACGGCACGAACAACACAATTTCTAGCTGGCAAGAACAAGCGTTACAACAATTTCCTTGTTTGTATGATGCGGCTGGAGTGCCTATACCGGACCCGGAAACCGGGACCTGTCGTCAGGGCCCGCGAATGGGTTCGCCGTGGAACGCTGATACCGAACACAAATCCATATATTTCATGCTTGCATGGGACCTGACTGACACATGGACCATTGAATTTGAAGATCGGTTCGTCTGGGAGGAATTTAATCTTCTGCGGCAGAATTTCAGTTCCTGCTCTAACCTGTTCTTCCCATTTGGCACTACGGCATTTGTACCGGGCTTCAAGGAGGGGCCGGTCACGGATGCGTCTCAGGATATCGTTTGCATTAGCGAGCAGGTCATGAACCCGAATCTGCCGTCGCCGCCTCCTGATGCCAACGGCAATGACTGGTTCCTGCTACAGGGCGCGGAAAAATCGAGTTACAACACGCCCAAGCTGACGGCACGATGGCAGGCCACAGATGATATGCAGACCTACTTCTCGTGGGGTATCGGACAGAAACCGGGAGGCATCAATACACTTTCAGCCGGCGGTACAGCGACAAACATTGACGATGAGCGCTTTGATTCAGAAAAGGTGACAGCGTGGGAAGTCGGCATGAAGTCAGAATGGGAAATGGCTGGATTCCTGCGATTTAATGGGGCATTTTTCCTGAATGATTACACCGATAAGCAGATTGGGACCCAGATCGTTCAGGATCAGGGCGGTGATGTGGCTTTGCAACCGCGGATTATCAATGCCGCCGGTGCCCAGGTCTGGGGTACTGAGCTAGAAGCTATCTGGCAACCCTCTTTTGTCGATGGGTTGGTTTTAAGTGCCAACTATACGTATCTAAAGGCAGAATTTACTGACTTCGAAGATGATACACGTTCATTGATTCGCGCAGCGCAAAGCGGTCAATGCGAAATAGTCTACAAAAACACTGATGATGAGGTAGTACCGTTCGACCCAAATGAGACTTTGACATCATTTTGCCGACTAAACATGAAAGGTCACAGGCTTGAGCGTACGCCAGAACACGCGTTTGTCGGTAATCTTCAATACACTCAAAATCTAATGGATACTGGGTTTGATTATTTTGTTGAACTGACCGGCACGTACCAAGGGGATCGAAAACTCGACGCCGATAATGCCGTCGGGTTTGATTCTTACTGGCTTGTCGATACACGCCTTGGTCTGACGCAGGATAGCTGGGAATTCCTGGTTTATGTCAACAACCTGTTTGATGATGATACGTTTCAGACCGGTGGCCACGGACCTGATTTTTCAAAACAAGTTACCCAGCTTGGTTTTACAGCGGGTTTTGGGGTGTCACATTACTTCGGCGTACTTCCCGATCCAAGAACTTTCGGCGCGATGTTGACAATGCGCTTTTGACAACAGAAATTTAATACATAACTCAGGGCCCCAGATCTCACGGATCGGGGGCCTTTTTATTTGCGCTGTTAATTACGCTACGATCGAAAAATGTCTGAAGCCAATCGCGATGCGTGCTTACACAACAGGACTCTATTCCTGACACCAGTAGCTGGAAGTTGTCCGGGAGACCTAAAATTCAGACTTGTCGGTCCGATGCTAATCGGGTGCCGGATGGCGGACAATATTCACCATCATTGGCGAGCGGCATTCCTCTGCTGACGAGCGCAAATAACAGGCTAACCGTGTAATTACTATACTGCGCTATATTGCAGGTTATGACGGTAGCTCGAACGGCACGGCGTGAAATTTTTACTGCTCCGCCATTGTTATAACCCGGGTTCTTATGAATTCTTCTTAGCGTCAGCATGGCCATTCCGATAGCCCATAGACAAAAGCGTCGGATACCAACTTCCTGCCGGGGTATCAACTGTGTATAAAGCAGGGCGGCACGTAAGTGCGCATGGGCAATGCCAACCAACTTCTCAACCCCGGCGCTCATTGCAGTTGAGTTGCGATCCCGCATGGCCCTGGACAGACCGCCTTCGAGATCATGGAATAAGTTGCTCGGTAGCCAGCACGTGTTGGCATCTCGATCTTCCCATATATCCTTGAGGATGTTGGTCATTTGCAGGCCCTGTCCAAAACTGACGCTCAAAGCCATCATTTCGTCACGTTGCTTCTCGAGTTCGGGGCAATGCTCGCAGAACAGATCGGTTAGCATCTCGCCAACGATGCCTGCGACGAAATAGCAATAGCGGTCCAGATCGGTGAGTTCAGGGAGACCTTCAAGTGTTTTGCCATCCTGAAATTCTGGCATGCTCTTACACATCGTCGTCACGCAGCGTATAACTGCATTCCGCTGGGTCGATGTGAACCGTGCTAAATTCCGCACCACTGTTGTTGTATTCTTCACCAGTTCTCGATCGGTATGACGAGTATGCTTTGATAACCGGCTTGCAAGTTGAGTTGAAAAATCTTTGCTGTCCTCATTTGCGGCAATGACACTCAGGAATCCAGCCAGGAAATTTGATTTTGTTTGCGCATCAAGTACCGGATCATCTTCGATGGTGTCGGCGATTCGACACAGCAGGTAAGCATTGGAGACGACATTATCAAGGCCTGCTGGCAATTGCGGGATAGTTAATGCAAACGTACGGGATACAAGCGGTAAAATATGGTTTTGAAATTGCAGATCTTGTTCAGACGACATTGGCTTCCCTTGGTCGAGAGTTTTGAAACCGTTCGATGGTGCGGTTGTAATAACTCTTTCGTGATAGTCAACGGTAGATGCTGGGTTGAAGCACAGTGTAATTCGGCGTGTTTATTCGTAAAGCGACATGCCCTGTGTGTAGGTGACAAATTATTACATACGTTCAGTCAGCATCATTACTTAAATTTTCGAAAAAATGAAACAGGAGCCGTTTGGTCCCTCCTTTTGGAAAGTTAAGGCGCTAACCGGGTTATTCCTAATTCGAGGTGATGCTTAAGAATCTTTTGGCCAGAAAATGGTCGATGGACAATTTTCCGGGGCCATGAAAAAACGTCACAGCGAGTAATGCACCCCACAGGTAATGATCCTTAAGTCCGGCTGGGCTGATATCCGGGTAGGCAATAGCCGCCACATAATTCAGGACAAATAGTGTCAACGCACCAAACCGTGTCCCGAATCCAAACACCAGCAATACCGGTGCGCAGATTTCAACACCTGTGGCCAGAATCGCAGCGATATCAAATGGGAGCACCGGCACGGCATATTCATATTCGAATAGCATCAGCGTGGTATCCCAGCTCTGGATTTTGGTCATGCCGGCATTCCAGAATACGCGGGCCATCCAGAGACGCAAGCCAAGGTCTAAAAGCGGTGTCAGGTAACTCAGGGCATTAATCGCTTTGCCTGCAAGCGGAACAAGGGGGTTGGAAGCAGTAGTGGGCATAAGTAACTCCTGGGTGACTTGGTACGGCCGGGCCCATGTTCGCCTTGGCCTCGGCCGAACATCTTATTCTATAGTTAAATATTTTACTTCAGCACCATCACCGTGGTGTGGTCTCTAATTTGATCAGTTAACATTAGGACCGCTTTAGTAGGCGATAGTTCTCAAAATATTCGGTAAAGTATGCCGAATTAGAGGGGGTTCAGATGCTGCGAGTATTCTTCTTGGTCATGGTGTGTAGCACCATTTTTTTGTTCGGCCAGACTTTTGCCGGGTCGATAGGCGGCGAAGTATCGGCTGGCGAGAATTTCGGCCATACCCTGGTGTTATTCCTGCACCAGTTACTGCTGGTCTACTGGCTGGGCCCCGATATCGCGGTATATATCTGGAGCCGGAGGGTCGTCAATACCGAGCTCAGTGCAGAACAGCGCATCGTTGCCGGGAATATGATGACGATGATTGATATCGTGCCGCGTGTTTGCCTGAGCCTGTTCCTGACGGTGGCGGGCATTCTGAGTGAAACTTATGGGCTGCCGCACCCCTGGTGGCAGATGATCGCTATTGTCTTGCTCGGACCCGTCTGGTTGACCATTGTCCTGATGTCTTACCTGAAGCGCGGCAGTGATTTCGGCGACCTGGTCATGCGCTTTGATTCCTGGCTGCGCGGGATGCTCGTCATCGGTATTCCAATCTCAGTGATGTGGTCTGTGTCAACCGGCCGACTGGCCGATTCGCCCTGGATTGCCGGCAAGCTCATTATTCTCGCTATTGTGATCCTGCTCGGCTTGTTACTGCGGCTCAGGCTGCGCGCCATGTTCGATGGTCTGAACAGCCTGGAGAAAGAGGGTCAGTCGGAGGCGGTCGATACGGTCATGGCAACCAGTCTGGCGCGCGCACAACTTTTTAGCTATGCAATTTGGGCGCTATTACTGTGGGCCTCGCTCCTTGGTATCGTCAAACCGGGCGAGCAGGAGTCAACTGAATCCGCAGCCAGGGTCGAGGTGATCGATCCGGTCAGATCACTTTCGTCGTCGCAATAAAGGCAACCAGTGCGATCGTCGCGTAGGTTGCCCAGATAATCCACATCGAGCGGGTCATAACACCGCTGATGATGCCTTCAATTTCCGGTGTCGAGCCTTCGACGGCCAGCCGGCCAAATGCGGCCCCGAGGGGGTCAAATACGATAATCATGACGATGACCATCAGGTTGATCAGCCCATAAAAACCAATTTTCCAGCTCAGCCAGCTGGCATCGGCCGGGATGGGCCCGTAGCCGGCCAGCGACAGGGCCGCTACTGCGACAAGTCCTATGCCAACGCCTCCCGTCAGGATGTTTGTGAACTTGGCATACCGGTGGCCGACAGGTTTATCGTAGTGCCATGCGCCGTACATACTGACTGCCCACCAAGCGATACTGAACAGCCAGGTTAGCGTTAGCTCGACCAACCCAAAATCAATCAATTCCATGCCGACCATCAGCATGACGCCGAGCGGGAGCGCGGCTTTCCACATCGTGCGGGGTAACAATTCGATGCGCAGTGCAATGTGCAGTAACGTGACGCGGGCATCGAAGGAGAGATTGGGGTCTGTAGATTTTTTTGCCGACAGGAATACACCCAGATCCGTGCCAATCCAGAACACGAACATCATGATATGCAGAAATTTCCAGACGTCGTAGCCAGCCATTAGTACTCCTTATGGGTCGGTCAGACAGTCACTATCCCGAATTCCTGATTCTACCTGTATAATCGCATGGCGAACATCGCCCCGCAGATCTGTGCACCATTTGGTGGTGATTGCAGAGTATCTTGCAAAATCTTCTTAGTCGGATGATATTGCTTATATTAGTGATTATTGGCCTGATCCACGGTAAGAAATAAGGAGTCTTCAGTGCGACCTCATGTTGAATTAATTCAGGAAGCCGATCTTTGCTGGCACAAGGCGGAATTACCACGTGGCGAAGGCAAAGTTCGGCAGAGAAATCTGTCCTACGATGAGGAAGACGGCTCGGCATCAATGCGCGTGTTGTTCGATAGCGCCTGGGAACGGGAGGCCGGCTATCACCACGCTGATATCGAGTGGTATGTCGTGCAGGGAACGATAAAAATTGGCGATCGCCTGCTGGGTAAGGGTAGCTATTATCGAGCCCCGGCTGGTTTGATGATCCCGAAAGTATCCGTACAGGAAGGTACCGAGATCCTGATGTTCAGGGAATATGGCGACTGGGGGTTTTCGCTGGCGAAAAAGAATCGTGCCGATTTTATACCCCGGGGCGGCAACACTGCGTCAAATGAACCCGGTGAATTTACGGTCGTCGATACATCGCGGATGGAATGGATGCCGAATGTCTACGAAGGCGACACGCAGCGCTTTTTGAAGCTTAAATTGCTGTATCACGACCCTGCGCCAGAGGGCGAAAACAACAAGGGTTTTGTCACGATGCTGGCCTGGGCTCCACCGGGATGGTCGGATAACCGGATGGTGCATCACCCGGTCTTTGAAGAAGCGTACAGTCTTGAGGGCAATCTCGTTTATAACTTTGGCACACTTGATGCCGGTACTTATTTTTTCCGGCCGGCGAAGGTTAAACATGGTCATTTCGTGGCGGGTGAAGAGCGTGGCTGGGCCGGATTTTTCCGTCTTGACGGGTCCTTGATTAACTGGATTACCGTCAATGAGCGGATTATCGTTGAGGGTGATGCCCTGAACTACGATCTCAAGACCCAGGCACCTGTTATTGCCGGTATACCGGTACGAACCCGGTCGGTGGGTGATTGGGATCTTGATGGCCAATAAGTTTTTCACACCCGTGAATTTCAAGGATTCGTAAATGGCCGGCACCATCGATATCGTCTGTAATCTGTTCACACCCGAAGAGGTTCGCAACGGACAGACCGGTCTGGATGAGGCCTTCAAAGCGCAGGTACGCATGCCCGAGGAAATTCGTGGCGGCGTCACAATTGAAGATTATCTTGGCCGTATGGACCGGGCGGGGATAGAGCGATCTTTATTGGTGGCGGTGCGAGCTGGTGATATTAACGTCAAAGGTGGCTTCGAAATTCCTTATGCACGCGTTCACGAGGTCTGCCAGCAGCATCCCGAGCGTTTCTCCGGGCTGGCCGGCATCGATCCGTTTCGTGGCATGCAGGGTATTTATGATCTTGAGCAGGCCGTAACTGAATACGGTTTTGTCGGGGCACATCTGTATCCGCACTGGTGTGGACTCGCGCCGGATCATGCCAAGTATTATCCGTTTTACTCGAAGTGCTGTGAACTCGATATTCCGATCATGATGCAGGTCGGCCACAATCTTGTGTACTCACGTGAACGCCGGCTGCCGAGTGTCGGCCGGCCGATCTGCCTCGATCAGGTCGCCATCGATTTTCCGGAACTCCGGCTCATCGGTATTCATATTGGCATACCGTGGACCGATGAAATGATTTCGATGTGCTGGAAGCATGAAAATGTCTACACGGCAGGCGATGCCTATGCACCGAAATACTGGCCCGATTCATTCGTGCACTATGCAAATTCATATGGACGTCACAAGGTCATGTTCGGGACCGACTGGCCGGTCATTGATCCCGAACGTGGGGTGGCCGAGGTCAATGAGCTTGGTTTTCGTGATGACGCAAAACAGATGTTGATGCGTGACAATGCGTTGCGAGTCTTCAAACTGGAAGAATCATGAGTGAGCTGCCGTTTTCGTTCCGACACCTGTCCCTGGCCGGCGGTGTTCGTGCCGCAGCGAGCCGTGATCCGGGCAAACTGGCGTATCGCCATCGTGAACGCACCCGAACCTATGCACAGCTAATTGATCGAATCGACCGCGTTACCACGGCCCTGTCGGCCGATCTTGGCCTGCACAATGGTGATCACGGCGCCATCGTGGCGCAGAACTCGATCGAGTACATGGAGATCGTCATCGGCGCCGCCCAGGCCGGTGTCGCACTGGCTACCGTTAATCCTAAATTATCGGCACTCGAGATCAAGGCCATTTGTGAAGATGCAAATGCGCGCGTGTTGTTTATTGATGGCGACAGCGCAGAACAGCTGGCTGATATGGATATTGACGGTATCGAGCGAACGGTTGTCATCGATAATGAGTTTGAAGACTGGCTGAGTAATGTCAACAGCATCGTCATACCTGTGGTGGAAGAGTGGGGCACATTCACGATCCCATATACCTCGGGTACGACCGGCAAGCCGAAGGGCGTGCTGGTACCGCATCGCTCACGCATATTGAGCATATTTGCCATGGCTTCCGAGTATGGCTGTTATGCACCGGATGACCGATTCCTTGCCATCGCGCCGATGTGCCACGGAGCCGGCATGATCTTCTCCCTGGCGCCGGTATTCATCGGTGGCTATGCCGAAATCATGGATGCATTTGATCCCGAGCAGGTCATGGTCAAGTTGAAGAATGAATCGATGACGGGTTTTTTCGGTGTGCCGACACATTTCAATGTAATTTTCTCACTGGAACAAACCTTCCTGGATGAGCATCGCCCGGCCGACCTGAAGACTGTCATATCGAATGCGGCAGCCTTGCCACAGGCCATGAAGGAAACGCTGGTAGAGTTTTTCGGTCCCGGTATTCTGCACGAGACCTACGGATCGACCGAGGCCGGGATTGTGTTGAATTTACGGCCGGCTGACCAGCTACGCAAGAAGGCCTGTGTCGGACAACCTATTCCGGGTACGCTGGTTAGTGTTCGCGACGAAAGCGGCAATGAATGTGCAACTGATGAAGTGGGTGAACTTTTTTCGTCCAGCCCGTACCTGTTTAATGGCTACTGGAAGCGGCCGGAAGAGACCGTGGAGGCCTATCAGGATGGATGGGTAACGGTCGGCGACCTGGTGCGGCGGGATGCGGAGGGCTACCTGTATATCGTCGACCGTAAGAAAGACATGGTGATCTCGGGTGGCGTCAATATCTATCCGCGTGAGATAGAGGAAGTCATGATTACTCATCCCGAGGTGGTTGATGTTGCCGTCATCGGTGTGCCTGATGAGAAATGGGGCGAAAGCCTGAAAGCGTATGTCGTGTCAAAAAGTGGAGCTACCACAGATAAAGAGGCACTGATGGAATTTTGTGAGAGCAAAATCTCGCGCATGAAGACTCCGCGGGATATCGAATATATTGACGCCATTCCCCGCAATGCGACTGGCAAAGTGCTAAAGACCGACCTGCGCAAGCGGGATTGATGGTCTGACAGATATGGCGTCGGTCGAGTTCTATTTCGATTATTCATGCCCGTGGAGCTATTTCGCGTTCATACGTCTAACCGAGGCGGCGAAACGGACCGGTTCGGATATCCTCTGGCGGCCGATCGTGCTCGACCGGTTACTGGAACAGGTTAATCCGGGACAGCCGGTATCACGGGAACCCGGTGATCCGCGCAGGGCGGCTTATCAGGCACAGGATATTGAAGCGTGGGCAGATTACGTTGGCATCACGATGAATCGGCCGGATGAATGGCCCGCTGATTCAGGCCTTGCGGCGATCGGTGCCGTTATCGCGGATCAGCAAGGACAAGTCGCAGCTTTCAGTGATGCTGTGTTCTCAGCGTATTTCGGGCCCAACCGGGATATTGCTGATCCCGTAGTATTGGCTGAACTTGCCGCAGTGGCCGGACTCGAGCGCGACGCCTTCGAGCAGGAACTCGCTAATCCTGACCATGGCGAAAGCGTGGCGGCGAATACCGACAGGTTGTTCAAGCGCGGCGGATTCGGCGCGCCAACCTTATTCGTCGATGAGCAGATGTTTTTCGGTAATGATCGTTTGCCGCTCGTTGAATTTGCATTGGGTCAGCGAAGCGATAGAAAATTTGTCATGCCCGGACAGCATGGCTGACGTTGGGCCTGCCGGCCATCTCCTGCTGCTTTGGGAGTGTCCGGTTTAACGGGCGCAGTGCGGATCAGGAGCCGAACAGTCTTGTCCTGGTGCTGTTCGATTGATTTGATTACCGTATAAAGAAAACCGGAGCCAGAGAGGGAGCATCGGCATGTTTTCCGAAACCACGAGCAGACGCCAATTTATTACCGGCAGCGGTGCGGCCGCATTGTCGTTGAAGTTTGCGACGCAGAGCTTTGCGCAAAGCGACGCGCAGGCAACCTACGGCGGCTGGGAAGACCTGATGCGCGAGAAATGGACCTGGGACAAGGTTGTGCACGGTACCCACGGTACCAACTGCCAGGGCGGCTGTGCGTTCAATGTTTACGTCAAGGAAGGCATCGTCTGGCGCGAGGAACAGCAGGGGGAGTACGGCAAGTCGGACCCGGATGCGCCGGATTACGGGCCACGGGGCTGCCAGAAAGGTCTCAGACATGCCAAGTATATGTACGGTAACCAGCGCGTCCTGTACCCGATGAAGCGCGTGGGAGAACGCGGTGCTGGCCAGTGGGAGCGGGTGACCTGGGATGCGGGCCTGGCGGATATCGCCGACCGCTTCATCGATACCTGTGTGGCACACGGGCCCGAGTCCGTTACCTTCGGCATGGGTACCCAGATGGCCATGAAACGCGCATCGATGATGGCTAACTTCCGCTTTACCACTATTTCCGGGAGCCCGATGCCGGAAGCCTTTGCTGGCGTCGGCGACCTGCCGACCGGCGTGTACCTGACCCTCGGCGAGGCCATGCTCGGTGACACAGCGGCCGCAATCTTCAAATCACGGACCTGCCTGATCTGGTACTGCAATCCGGCAGTCACCCGCATCCCGGACGCGCATTTCTTCTGGGAGGCACGCTACAACGGGACGGAGGTCATCGCGATCTCGCCTGAATTCACGCCAACGGCCATGCATGCGAGCCAGTGGGTGAATCCAAAGCCGGGGACTGATGCAGCCCTGGCCATGTCGATGGTGTACACCATTATTCAGGATGGCAGCATCGATGCCGAATATATTCGCGAACAGACTGACCTCCCGTTCCTGGTGCGTACCGACAACCGAAAGTTTTTGCGCACGACGGATCTGACCGACGATGCAGAAGCTTCGGATCAGGAATTTTATTTCTGGGATGAAGCGGCGTCGGCAATAGCCAAGGCGCCCGGCACAGGTTTCACGATGCCGATGCCCGGACCGCCGCCGCCCGAGTCGACAGAACGCCTGACCCTTGGTGGTCTCCAGCCGGCTCTAGAGGGGCGCTGGACCGTCGAAACAGCAACAGGACAGGTCGAAGTCACAACGGTTTTCGAACTCGTCAAGGAGCATTCGGCCGCATTTGCGCCTGAACGCGCAACTGAAATTACGGGCGTGCATCCCGATGTGATACGCAGTGTCGCGCGACAGTTTGCGAATGCCGGACCGGCCATGATTTTTTCGGGCTTCCGGGCATGCAAGTGGCTGCATGGTGACTTGTTGCAGCGCTCGATGCTTTTGCTGTTGTCGATCACCGGCAACCTGGGAAAACCGGGCGCTGGTTTTCAATTCATGAATATGGGCAAGGCCGATGACCAGATGGGTTTCATATTCGACGGACTGCCGCCTACGCTGAGGGCAGCGACTATGTCTCGCTGGGACTATACCCATGCCGATGGCAAGGCACTGAATAGGCAAGTTTACGGTGAGGAGATCGCCGAACATTTTGATCGGTACTTCCAGGAGTCGGTTGAGAAGGGCTGGTTTGCTGATTACGGGCGCACACCCTTGAAAATGGGGTTTTACGTAGGTTCGAATACCGCCAACTGGCGGGCCTCGGGCAAGCGCTGGCGCGAAGAGATCTTTGAGAAACTCGACCATATCGTGGCCTGTGTGCCCGACATGGGCGTAACCGCCATGTATGCGGACTACGTCCTGCCGGTGGCCCATCATTATGAGCGCGAGGACCTCGTGCTCTGGCCGTGGACGCCGTATCTACAGGTGCTGGATGCCGCCGTGTCGCCACTTGGTGAGTCTGTAGATGACTTCGAATTGTTCAAGAGGCTGGCTAAGGCCATCAGCGAGCGGGCTCAGGAGCGGGGCGTGAAACCCATCGAGGACAACTTCATGGGCATGCCGGTGCAGCGCGATTTCACCCAATTCCATAACCTGTTCACCAAGAATGGTGCTTATACGCGCATGCGCGATGCTTTGGATTTTCAGATTGCGGCCAATCCCGGGCTGCCGAAAGAATCATTCGACACGCTGGCAAAAAATGGTATTACCCGATTGCCGGGCAGCGACGATGGTGTGATATACGGCCCCGAGTCGCCCTATGTAGATACCTTGATTCGCAGCGTGAGCGACAAGAAACCCTATCACACACTCACGGGCCGCCAGCAGTTTTATATAGATCACGACTGGTTTCTGCAGGAAGGCGAAGCGATACCTACGCACCGTGCACCTCTGGCCACCAAAGGCTATTCGTTGCGATTCCTGCAGGGTCATGCCCGCCATGGGATTCACACGATGTGGCGGGATGATCCTCTTCTCGTCAGTCTCCAGCGCGGTGAGCCGGACATCTACGTGAATCCGGAGGATGCCGCAGACCGTAGCGTCGCAGATGGTGACATCATCCGGGTGTTTAACTCCCTCGGCTCATTCGTTGCTATGGCCCATGTCAGCGCTGCGATCCAACCGGGGACGACTTACATGTATCACGGCTGGGACCCGATGATGTTTCGCGACCGGCAGAATTTCGGTGCGGTGATATCGACGGCAGGTCTGATCAAGCCGACTTCGGTAGCGGGCGGTCAGGGCCACATTAATTACCGCTTATTTCAGTTCGAGCCCAATGTCATTTTTCAGGACATGACCTGCGATTTCGAAAAAGTCGATGTCTGAGCTAGAACCGTGTATGGATGAACTGTTCGATTCGTTATTTGCACGTATCGAACAAAATTTCCCGCTGACGTCTATTGAACTCGATCCTGAGATAGCAAAACCGAAATCAATACTGAAGTTGCTGGATGCGACGCATTACAACTGGAGTGCGGACCGCTTTCGCAAGTTGTTCGGTATGCGTTTCAAGGTCAAGCTACCGCCACTCGATCAACTCAATACGATCCTGTACCCGGAACCCTTCTACGACACACCTGTTTTTCTGTTTTTTGCATTGTTGACGCGACGAAAGCTGATTGCCCATCTGAACGTCTATTGTCCGTTTGATGATGATGCCTATCACGAACGTCATGTGTCTCCGCTGGTAGAATGCTTAAACCAATACCCATCATTCGAATGCGATGATCGTTATCCGCAATGGATGCAGAAATATCGTCAGCCATGTTCAATCTATGGCATGTTTCCACGCGACCGTCTCGAAGATCTGAAAAACTGTGCACATGATTATCTTGCGCACTATCTTATACGAGCGAAGGAAGCAGAGAAGGTCACGGATCCGAACCGATTACACCAAATCGCTGTATTTCATGAGCAGTTTATTGATGATATCCGGACCCAGGATAAGGCGCAGGGCATGATTGCCAAGATGATCGGCAAGGGAAAGGCGCGGCGGATATTTTACGAAATTACGACCTGACCCGGTCGGATGATCCGGTAGTGGTCGGCCAAGGGGGAGATTTTGCCGAATAATAATCGAG
The DNA here is from genome assembly GCA_002688175.1 of Chromatiales bacterium. Classification (GTDB taxonomy): domain Bacteria; phylum Pseudomonadota; class Gammaproteobacteria; order Steroidobacterales; genus SMWD01. The sequence continues at coordinate 6,804 of NZCC01000066.1, read as the reverse complement.
GCTTCCTGGATTCGCTGTGGCATCGGCCTGCCGGACGGCTGCCGGTCTCGACCTATTTTGGATACGGTGTGGGTCAGATAGGCGGGCAGATACTGCGCGATACGCCGGCGCTGATTCTGCCGATCTACATGACAACCGTGCTGGGCATGGAAGCGGCACTTGCAGGATTGGTGATTATCATCGCCAAGCTCTGGGTTGTCGCGGCCGATCCTCTCGCGGGCGTGATTTCTGACCGGACCGTAACACGCTGGGGCAGACGCCGGCCGTTCATCCTGTGTGGTGGATTGCTGGCAGCGTGCTGCTTCGTCATGCTGTTTGTAGTGCCGGATATACAGACGCAGATGGTCTTGTTTCTTTACATGACGGCGGTCTACGTGCTGTTAAACACCGGTTACTCTCTGTTTGCTGTTCCCTATCTGACGATGGCAACTGAGATGTCGGATAACCCCGACGAGCGGACGACAATTATGTCGTTTCGAAATGCTGCGCTGTCCGTTGGCCTCGTCGTGGCGGGTGCGTTTGCACCCAAGATCGTCGCCTACGTAACGCAGGACCTTGGCGCGTCACCGCGGGTGGGTTATGAGTGGATGGGCTGGAGTCTTGGAGCTGTCATCGCCCTGGCCACCGTTTGGGTATTTGCCGGTACCGCCCGGGCAGCGGGCAGGGCGGTCGGGGAAAAATCAGTGGGGCTGCTAGAGCAGATACGAATAGCCTGGGCGAACAAACCCTTCGTGATTCTTATTACAGCCAACATCATTCAGTACATCAGCGCCGGCATAGGGTATGCCGGCGGCTTCTTTTTCATGGCCTACGGGCTCAGGCTCGATTTCGAGGTCTACCATGTCATACCGGTCTGGATCATCATCATTGCGCTTGCATCGATTGCATCGATGCCGCTGTTGGTCTGGGCTGCGGCACGCTACGGTAAAATGCGTGTTTACAAGTGGTGCCTGGTGCTTTATGCGCTGAGTATTCAGCCGTACTGGTTTGCAACAGCCGACTCATTGTGGATCGTCTGGTTGATAGCAGCGGCGATCGGGCTGTTCAACGGCGGCTTCATCCTGATGTCATTCTCCGTCCTGACGGACACGGTTACTTACGATCGAATATGTTCCGGTATCAGCCGCGAGGGCGCCCTGTCATCGATCTACAGTGCTGTGGACAAAGTCGGTAATGCAATCGGTTCAGCATTATTCCTGGCTGTACTGTCGATAATCGGTTTCGTTGAATCTGCCGACGGCAGTTTCCCAGAGCAGACGGACGAAGTCCGGCAATGGATTATGATTTTTTACATCGTTGTACCGGCATTGCTGCATACAGGCAGTATTTTTATCCTGAACCGCTACCATCTGAGTAACGAAGACCTGCGCGTGGAAGGTGATCAGTCAGGTTGACAGCGAGACGGCTAAGTAGAAACTTTGCAGACTGCAGCTGTCCGCATTACGTAAGCAGAACCAGCCGATAGCGTCGTCCGGGGCAATTATTTTCCGGGCTGCTGCACCTTAATCAAGTATGCTCTGAGCCGCCGTCAAAACAGGCTCTGCTTCGAGACGGACTCTGTAGTCGGCATTTGTATAAGCAAACTGGATCATTCCCCTGGTGTTGACAATAAATACCGCCGGTACCGGGAGTAAATGATGTGTTTCTCCAGTGCTCTTTTCAAGGTCAATGCCGTGTGACTTCATACGTTCATAATCAGATTCGTCAATGTGAAACGCAATGCCGAGTGCTTTCGAAGCATCCATTTTTGAGTCAGACAGTAAGGTGTAATTAATGTCACTGGTTTCTTTAGAAAGGCTTGTGTACAGGATTTCCGGTCGGTCAGTGCTCAGGAAAATAACCTCGAAACCCATTTCCAGAAGGCGCGGCTCTGCATCGCGAAGCTCATTTAAATGCAAATTACAGTAGGGGCACCATCCGCCCCGGTAGGTGATCAGCGCAACCGGCTTTTCAAGTGATTCCGGATCAAACAAGTAGGGTTGCCCATCCGTTTTGTACACCGTAAATTCTGGAGCCGACTGACCGACTGTGAGGGGCTCAATATCGTTGGCATTATCCGGCACGTTCATGCCGGCGCCACTGGAAAAAAACAAAATGCCGTAAATGGCAACACTCAGGCAGACTAAACGCTTCATTTTGAAACTCCCTGACGGTTCACTGGTCACTGATACTTTCCACGATTCCATGCTGCTAAAAAACGGTTCGGCCGGCTAGCTGCAGCGGGATTTAATCCGTTTGCCGGTTCAGGGTATTCTGCAGGGGTCATCACGGCGGGACCCTGAAAGATGTTTGTTTCATGGTGCGGACGCCACTATAGTATTCAACCAACTGAATCAGACAAGGAACCCAAATATGCTTCAGTACACGGCCGTCGGCATCCAGAACGAATCACGCATGGCAGTGACTCGTGACGATTACTGGGCCGATCTGAATAACCTGGCGGGCAGTATTGAATATGCCGTCTGGAATTGCAGCCTGGATCTGCCGGTGCGGCTGGTGGCCGTCTCTGAGGGTGGTATAGGCGGCTGGTGTCTGGGTGGCGGCGATGAGCACCTGCGCATTTATCGTGATGTCGTGCCGGAGATTCCGGGCAAGGAAACCGAGTTTCTAGGTGAACTGTGCAAGAAATTCAATATTTTCCTTGTCGCACAGATGATCGCCAAGGATCCGGAATTGATGCCGGACAAAATCTTCAATATTGCTTTCATCATCGATCCGAACGGCGAGGTGATCCACAAGCATTACAAGACGGCGTTTTACCAGCGCGAGCCGAACGTTGCGCCGAGTGATATCTGGGACCACTATATTGAACGCTACGGCGACGATCCGGTTTCCTTGTTCGAGGCTGTGTACCCGGTGGCAAAAACCGAGATTGGCAATATTGGCACGCTGATCTGTGCCGAGGGTAGTTACCCGGAGGCTGCTCGCGGGCTTGCGCTGAATGGTGCAGAGATCATCTGGCGTACCCAGTACCCCGAGCCGTGGATGGGGAATGGTATCGCCGAGATCCAGAACCGCTCACACGCGATCTTCAATACCTGTTATGTAGTCGCGCCGAATATTGGCGCCATCTGGTTTCCGGGCGGCGAGAAGAAGCAGAGTTGCGGCAAGAGCCAGATGTTTGACTATCGTGGCAATATCACTTCAGAGTACCTCGGCCCGGGTGAGGCGCTGGTCAGCTCGATTATCAATATTGATGGCCTGCGTGATTTTCGAGTGCGTGCACAATGGCAGAATCTGGCCAAGGATATGCGGGTTGAGGAATATAAGGTCATCTACGATGCGATGATGGCCAAGGGTGGTATTTATCCGGCTAACCTCTGTATGGATAAACCACCACTGACTGAAGACCAGCAGCTCGAACTGGTCAAGAATCAGGTTAACAAGATGGTGTCCGATGGGGTATATACTCCACCAACCGGCTGGGAGCCCTATGATGTCGATCCCGAGGTTCGTCAACGGATTGATGAGGCACGGAATAGAAAGTAGTTATATAACAGGAGTTTATTTAAATGAGTGAAGGTGGTGTCGATCTTTCTCAGATCCGCGGGGATTGGAAATTCCATATCGATTACATACAGAATGCGGTCGATCAAACGCTGAAACGCCAGGCCAAATACTGGAACGAGCTCGGCAATGATGCGGATATTGGTGCGGACGTCGAGCAACAGGTACAGATCTGGGCTGACCTGAACGCAAATGCGAACGATAAAGGCACAATTCCGACGGCCGACGGTCTGCTGGAGAAATTTATTTCCAGCTGCCGGGATGCCAGGGCACGCTGTGATGCCTATCAGGACAAGGGCGACAGTGAGCTTGTTGAAGAGTTTACAGAGGCCTGCCGGCAAACCCGGGGTTTATGCGACGACCTGGAAATGATGATCGGGCAACGACCGGACGATCAATAGTCTGCATGGCTGACAGTTGCACGTCGCCATAGTGCAATGCGCTGCAGCTGGGTGGCAGAAGCCTGATTATTTATCTGATCTTGCTCTTCGTATAGGTTCCGCGCTTGATCAGTGTCTCAATATTATTGTTGAACACCCGGTCTGCATCGGCATGCTGCATCGCTGGCTGGTTCTTCGGCCATAGTGGCTGCTCATAGAGCTTGCTGAAGATCTCTGTTTTCAGGTACGGAATCCAGTTCTGGAATCGCGCCGTCTCGCGATAATGGCGTAGCGCCTCAATGTTAATTTCCGCTGCAACATAACAGTCACCCATGATCTGGTTGGTTGCCAGGACCTGACCTTTGTAGTCGATGATGGCCGAGCGGCCACCCAGGGCGCCTTCAATTTGGGTCGGCGGCGTACCGGGCGGCCCCGGCATAATCAGCGTGCCCGTATTCGTAGCCATCATGTAAGCCGTGTTATCCATCGCCCGGGCACGATTCTGGGTCTCAAAGATTTCCCGCGAGACCCAGGGTTCTGGTAAAGAACCCCGGTAAAATATTTCGGCACCATTCATCGCAAACGCACGGTAGCTTTCCGGGTAGGCGCCCTCGACGCCGATGGTACCGGCAATATTACCGATCTCGGTTTTTGCAACCGGGAAAAAAGCTTCGAGCGTGTCGCCGTGATCAGCGATCCATTCGTCATAAACATCATGTGGAGTTGTCGAATGTTCGACATGCAAGACTATATTTTTCTGGTGCTGCCAGATGACACCACCATCCGGGTCGATCAAAAAGACCGTATTAAAGAACCGGTCAGGATATTTTTCCTGCTTGGTTTTCAGCTGGCCGAGGATAAAGCAGCCTTTTTGCCTGGCTTTTTCGGCCAGCACATCGGTTTCGGGTCCGGGGATTACGGCAGCCATCTTGTCAGCGTACTCGGCCTGATCCATGTCCAGAATTTCGTCAACAAAACCCTGAATTGCCCCCTCGCCAAGGGTAATCAGGCGCACAGGTAGTTCCAACGAGCAGATGTGCGTGACCAGATCAATCATGCTGCAGATATGCGTCAGATTCTGTTCAACCTCATCACGAGTCGTGACGTGGCGAACAGTGGTTTGCAGCGTAACGGCCAAATAGGGCGCAATCATATTTTTTCTCCGCTAGTCCTGGTTATGGCAACTTGGGCCATTCAGTCGAGATAGTCTTCCAGATTGATTTCGTCAATACCCGGAATTATCGGGCGCAGTAGCTTATCGATGTCTTCCAGATCCATTGTCGCATCTATCCCGATTCGGACAGATTTTTGACCGGCCTTCGCTGCACGTTCGAGTTCCCAGCTCTCAATGCCCGGAATAACCATAAATTTTGTCTCGGTTGCAGCCCGATTCCAGACCGCCCAACGTACATCGACAGGATCGTGAACATCAATGTCATCATCCACGACTATGATCCGCTTGGTGATTTTGCTGACCGGGAATATATTCCCGCTAGCTGCAAATATGCGCTCAATAATATCTCTTGGCTGTGCATCGCTGTGTTTATCGATCGAAACTACAACGTGGGCGAGGGTGCCCATCGCAGGTTCAAGGAGCACTTCAAGGTCTATTACCTCCGGGGCGACTTCCCGGATGGATGCCGCGATGCTGCGCTGAACGCCGTAGACGGCTACATTACCCAGTGTATTGTGTTCAGGATGCCTGCCGGCCACAATCGAGTAGAACATTGCATCATTGCGATGCGTAATAGTATTGACCTGTGTCACGGGTGCATCTTCCGGTCCATACTGGCCGGCAAATTCACCGAGCAGGTTTTCAACTCGATTCGAGAAATTAACAGTGCCTTCAATGACGATCTCGGCATCGGCCGGTGCCAGTAAATCGCTGTCCTCACATTTAACGAGTTGTATGGGTTCTCCGGCCAGGGCACCGGCAACTCCAAATTCGCACATATTAGGCGGCAGCTTGCAGGAACCACCAATGAGCATGGCGGGGGGCACACCGAGTGCAATGGCGATCGGCATGGTCTCTCCGGTCGCCTCCCAGGAACTGTAAATACGACGCAAATCCGACATCGAACTCGCATTGATAACGAAATGATTGCGATCAATGATCAGGGTTCGGTAGATACCGATATTGAGTTCACCGCTGCCCGGGTCGCGAGTTACTCCAATCGCACCCGTAATGAATGGACCACTGTCCAGTTCAAAGAAAGTCGGTACTGGCAAATCATGCAAATTGATTGCATCACCGGTTATGACGTTTTCCTTGGTCAGGCCGCTGTCAACCGTAAGTGGCTGGATCGGCTCGGCTTTTGCAGCTTCTATTCGTCCATCGAAGTCAGCGTGCGTGAATGGCTCGGGACCATTATGCCCAAGGGCATCACCGAACCGCTCGAGACTGTTGTAAAGGCCACCAACCAATGGGAATTTGGCATCCTTGACGTTGGCGAAACAGAATGCGCGGTGATTCATTTCAATTTTGGACATGACCCCGGCCAGTTCCTGTGTGCGGTCAACCTCACGCGAGATATGGTCCATGTCGCCGCACTCATTTAACCTTTGAATAAATGACCGAAAATCGTGCACTTGTGTATTCTCCACTCTTGATTAGCCATGAATTGGTTGCGCAGCTTATTCTATTTTCGACGCAGACCAAATATGTAATCAGTGCTTGGCCGTGACCGCGCACAGGGCAGGCGGGCAGACTTTGCTGCAAGTATTATGCGTGGGGTGCTGAGTCGGTACACTGTTAAGGCTAATTTTAATAATTCAGTAAATACAAATATATTAGCAATAACAAGAAGAAAGAACATAATATTAATGTGGAAAATAACAATATGAAACACCGATCCGAACTGCTGTCTCGTTTCGTCGCAGCACTTGGTGATGCGGCGGTGCTTACCGGTGACCAGGT
>NZCC01000065.1 GCA_002688175.1 Chromatiales bacterium | reverse complement strand
CCGTCTGATCAGCAGGAGAAGGGTTACACGTGGGTCATTTTTGGGTGCAAATACCCGGGTCTAGTGGGTCACTTTTGGGTGCAAATCAACACAGGGAACACAAAATGTTACGTGGACCCTCGATGAGATCAATAAAAGACTGCATAAAATCATGACCAAGGCCTTCAAAAAGACACTGGTACGCAGCCAGCGCGACAAGATCAATATGCGAACTGCAGCGCTGATCGAAGGTATCGATCGGGTTGCAATGGCAAAATTATCACGCGGTCTGTTTCCGTAATTTTTACGACTGTGGGTCGCAAACAGCCACTATCCATGAAGTAACCCAAAGTCTGCAACCTCCCGGCAGACTTGAATTCAGCACGCTTAAATTATCCAGCGGTTCCGCGGGCTTTAGTGCTGAGCTGTCTGTCGAGCGTGACGCGAGTCACAGTATGCTGCGCTGTAGCCCCCTATGCTCAACCTGCCTGGTATTAGTCGAAACTTGAGATAGAGCAGTGGGTTACAACAGTACACAACAGGGTTTCTCTCTGGCTGAGATGATGGCCACATTGGCCATTGCTGCCATCACCGCATCAATGGCCGTACCGACCATGAAGGGTCTGGTCGCCAATAGCCAGCTCGTATCCGGCACCAATGATCTCATTTCAACGCTGCATGCAGCTCGCAACGTCGCAATTACCCGTAATGCGCAGGTAACCATCTGTCCCAGCAGCGATGCCATGCATTGCAACGATGCGCAATGGCAGGAAGGATGGATTTACTTTGTCGATAACGATCGCGATCGGCAAGTCGGCTCGAAGGACGAAGTGCTCGGTGCAGTGAACGGCATAGCGAATATCACAATCCTCTCGCAGGAATTCGAACAGTTCCTCGTGTTTCGACCAAATGGACAAATCATGGTCAACACAACCGCTGAAAATTCCGGTGAAATATTGCTGTGTGATGCTCGCGGGCGTGAATTCAGCAGTCGCCTGATCCTGCACGTTGGCGGTAAACCAGAAATGGTGCTGGGCGGCATCGACTCGGCTGCCTACAAAAACTGCTCCGCCGCCTGATCCGCCGGCCCCGCAGGGATCCGGGCGCCAAATACGCCTGCAATAGTTCCCGGCCAAACTATTACTGAACTGATTCGGGGACTGCTACGAGGCCAATCCCAGGCGGATATACCAGGACATAAACAGAATTAATGCGAGAGGTATCATGATTATCACCGCAACAGCCCAATTTGGAATCGGCTTGGCCTCTTTCCCGGTATTTCGTTCCTTGGTCGCGAAAACAAGAAATACATAGCAAATTACTATGAGCGCGAGAAATTCGATACCAAGAATAATCATCAACCTTACCTTTGAATATCCATCCTACTATCCTGTGTAGTGTAATTCGGGCTGGGTCTTCATAATGCTACCCATTGCCACTATATTTGTAAAAGTACTGACTCACAGATCATTGAGCAACACTACCTGACCATTCCTCAACCCATGCGTAACCATGACCATCAAGATATCTCAACCTGGGTCCGGCAGCATGCCAGACGCTTGGCACCATCATCCGAGCTGCTGGATCTGGCGTGCGGCAAAGGCCGTCATACCCGTTACCTGGCCAATCTCGGACACCGGGTCACAGCGATCGATCTCAATCTGTCCGGAATCCGCGATCTCACTACGAACAACCAGGTTGAACTCATCGAGCACGATCTTGAGAACTCCCCCTGGCCATTTACAGGCCGCCACTTCGATGGAATCATTGTCACGAATTACCTCTACCGCCCACTATTTTCCAACCTGCTCGCCGCTTTGTCTGCTGGTGGCACGCTGATCTATGACACTTTCGCGGCCGGCAATGAGCATCTGGGCCAACCTGAAAATCCGGCCTTCCTGCTGAATCCCGGCGAACTGCTCGAAGCCTTTGCGTCGGAGCTGCACGTCGTAGCATATGACCATGGACGCACTGATGAACCACGGCCGGCAATTCGCCAGCGCCTGTGTGGGATTCGAATAGGACCAGAATCCTGTGGTCCTGAGGGAGAGTAATTCTACGCGGTAACCCGGCTTTCTTGTTTGGCAACGCCGAGACTGCCGAGCGCAGCTTGCAGAGGCTCAGGCTTGCCAAGTAAAAACCCCTGACCATAAGTCACACCAAGATCACGCAGCAATGTCAATGCTTCATTTCCCTGCACACACTCAGCCACGGTATTAAGCTCCATGACCCGCGCGACCTCCGAAATTGCCGCAACAACGGATTGGGACACGGCATTCGTCGCAATATCCATCACGAAACTGCCATCAATCTTCAAGGTATTAACCGGGAATAATTTCAGATAGGAAAACGAGCTTAAAAAGGGACCGGGGAGCCCCCGAGAAAAAAGTGCGAAAAAATATTTACACTACCGTCGAGTGAGAAACTGCAGCCAAGCTTTTTCAATGCATGCATAAAGTGCTGCGCACGCTGCATGTTCGCTATAGCGACGGTCTCAGTAATTTCAAAGCATAAACACTCAGCTGGCACCTTGTATTTGTCGATTTCACCCTGTACGAACGTCAGAAAGTTCTCACTGCCAAGGCTCTGTCCGGACAGGTTAATCGCAATTTGTATCGGCGTATCAGTCAGATTGCTCCAGTGATTTTCAAGCAATCTGAGCGTTTCGCTTATAATCCAGCGATCAAGCTCTTCCATCAGCTGATAGCGCTCTGCTGATGAGAAAAACTCGGCAGGCAGGATATGGCGACCGGATGAATCGAGCAAGCGAACCAGTACTTCAAAATAGTTAATGTCAGAATTCTCATTGAGCGCCACAATCGGCTGGGCGAATACACTCAACCTGCCGTTCTCAATTGCGCCCCGAATATCGCCGACCAGTTGAATATCGCCCAACCGGATAAAGCAAGGATACCAATGGGGTCAGGACGTTCGCGGTAGATTGGCACGACCAGCAAATCCATTTCCTGACTGTTCATAACATCTTCAGCCGCGGTTTTATTGCTCAGATCATTAAGCAATAAACGCGCTTTAGCCGGTTGCACTGCTTCACCCTCAAAGAACCGGACATGCTTGTCAGGTGCCAGCAACCTTGAGAAACTTCCGGCACAACAACAGGATGTGCGTCAATGTGTCATCACTGGTCCGCCGCAGGTACACCACCTTCTCGATCTGGTGCAACAGGTTTTCTTCAGCGGATCTGGTGTTCAGTTGCTTGTAGGCAGCCATGAGCCGGTAACGCAGGCTCAGTTCTCTTTGCAAGCTGTTGACGACGGGATAGACCTGATCGACAATTTCATCATAGGTTTTCGCCTCGTCAGGCTGCACGAGTATCGAGAACACCCCGAGAACACTACTATGGTCACCGGTAAACGGGATGATATAAGCCACGGCGAGACCGAGATCGACCTGACCAAAAGTAGCCGCCTGTTCAGGATCAGCCAGGATACGTTTCACCGCATCATCGTAGTCCGTGGAAAATTCGATGACTTCCGCTGCCGGCTGTTCGAAAAACCTGATGCCACGCCGATCATGGCAATAGAAAGCCATAAACCCAGGCAACAACGCCCACAGTATTATGGTGTAGTCTTGAATCGTTTGATTCTTGTCGAATCCACCACTCATTACTTACTTAACCCTGCCATGGAAACTTCGACATCATGAAGGTAAATCGCAGTACTGACTGTGATTATTATCCCAAATCCCTAATTTGGCACTTCTCCTCAGGGTGGAGCTATCCCCATTACTCTTGACCCCCTCAACGTCAGCGATAACCGCTCAGTGGTCGGCAACCTGAACACCTGGGTATGATTGATAACAACCATACCGGCATACCGTGTCTATTCCTTGTCCGGATATTTATACTTACGGAAATTATCACGAGTCGGCCTGATGGCCATTTATTATGCAAGAACAAACTACGAACGATCATAAAACGCTCGAATTTACGCCTGAAGTCGAACACCTGACCCAGCCGTTCTACGATCGAATCAAACATGTCATGCCGGATGTTGAGTGGCCGATCCACGCCCCGGTGATTGCGGCGATTAACGAACTGAAGAAAACGCGTAACGCAATAATCATGGCCCATAACTATCAGACCCCTGAAATTTTCTACGGGGTTGGTGATATCACCGGTGATTCTCTTGCACTGGCGCAGCGAGGCGCCAAGATTGATGCCGAAGTCATCGTTATGTGTGGCGTCAAATTCATGGCCGAAACCGCCAAAATCCTGAGCCCTGAGAAAACCGTTTTACTCCCGGACCTGTCGGCAGGCTGCTCTCTGGCGGAATCCATCACAGGTGCAGATGTTCGAAAACTCGGGGAACAGTATCCCGGTGTTCCGGTCGTCACCTATGTCAACGCTTATGCTGACGTCCGCGCAGAAGCGGACATTTGCTGCACATCCGGTAATGCGGTGAAGATAGTCGAGTCGCTGAATACCGATCGGGTTATCTTCGTACCGGATGGCTACCTTGGGCGTTACGTGGCACAGCAGACGGACGTTGAAGTCATTCTCTGGGAAGGCGCCTGCGAAGTACATGAACGTTTTACCGCCGATGAATTACGCGGTTACCGCAATAATTTCCCGGGCATACATATCGTGGCACACCCCGAATGTCCGCCCGATGTTCTGTCAGAAGCTGATTTCGTCGGTTCCACAGCCGGCATGATAGATCACATCGGCACGGAGCGGCCCAAACAGGTCGTCATGGTGACCGAATGCTCCATGAGCGACCATGTCGCCATCAAGTATCCGGATGTTGATTTCATCCGCCCATGCAACCTTTGCCCGCATATGAAATACATCACCCTGCCGAAAATTCTCCTTGCATTACAAACGCTGGAACCACAGATTGAGGTTGATGAAGATACGGCTGAGCGTGCCCGCCGGTCACTGGAAAGAATGCTGGCTGTCTGAGCAGAAGGGCTGCAATTTCGCCCGGACGATCTCATCGCTATACTACAATCACTGATTTCATAGGCGATTGCCTGACTTTGTGATGTCGAAACCGAATTGTGAAGTACTCATTATCGGTGCCGGTCTGGCCGGTATGTCGCTTGCATTACGCTTGGCGGTAGCGGGACGCAATGTCACGATCGTTGCCAAGGGACCTCTTGCAGAGAGTTCAAGTCATTTTGCACAGGGTGGAATTGCTGCCGCGATTGGCCCGAGTGACACTATTGCTGCCCACGCAGAAGACACTATTGAAGCCGGTGCCGGCCTATGCGATCAGGAAACCGTCGAATACGTTGTCGGACGTGGGCCCGAATGTATCCAGTGGCTCGTTGATCACAATGTTTCATTCACTCATTCGGAAGAAGGTGACAACACAGCCTTGCATCTGACGCGTGAAGGCGGCCACAGCAAACGCAGAGTTGTGCATGCCGCCGACGCCACGGGCAATGCAATCATGACCGCCCTGCAGGAACAGGTCACAAGTCACCCGAAAATTGAGGTATTGACCAACAAAATCATCATCGATCTGATTACAACCGAAAAAATCACTTCAACCGAGCGCAATCGCTGTGTCGGTGCTTACGCTCTCGATCGCGAAACAAACCAGGTTGTAACACTTGCAGCCAATGCTGTGGTACTTGCGACTGGCGGCGCATCGAAGGTGTACCTGTATACAAGCAACATGGACACAGCCACCGGCGACGGTATAGCAATGGCGTGGCGTGCCGGCTGCCAGGTTGCGAACCTCGAGTTCGTTCAGTTTCACCCAACCTGTCTGTACCACCTGCATGCCAAATCGGTCCTGATCTCCGAGGCCGTTCGCGGCGAAGGTGGCCGCCTGCTATTACCGGACGGCACACGCTTCATGCCGGCCCACGACAAACGCGGAGAACTTGCGCCGCGCGATGTGGTCGCACGAGCAATCGATTACGAGATGAAGCGTGGCGGTTTAGATCATGTGTTCCTCGACATCAGTCACAAGCCCGCGGAAGAAATTCTGCAATCGTTTCCAAACATTGCACGCAGCTGCAGTAAGTTTGGCGTCGATATAACCCGTGACCCGATCCCGGTCGTACCGGCCGCGCACTACACATGCGGTGGAGTTGTGACTGACAAAACCGCATCCACGGATGTACCCGGCCTGTATGCAATCGGCGAATGCACCTGTACCGGCCTGCATGGTGCCAACCGGCTGGCCAGCAATTCATTACTTGAATGCACCGTATTTGCCGCTGCCGCACACGACCAGATCCTGATCGATCTCGACGCTGCACAATTTGAGCCAATCAGCCTCCCCGATTGGGATGAAAGCAGGGTCACGGACCCGGACGAGCAAATTGTCGTGTCACATAACTGGCACGAACTGCGTCGTTTCATGTGGGATTATGTCGGTATCGTCAGAACCAACAAACGACTGCAACGCGCCCTGCACCGCGTCGAATTACTGCAGAGTGAAATCGCCGAATACTATGGCAACTTCAAGGTCACCAACGACCTGATCGAACTACGCAACCTCACGCTGATCGCCGAACTGACCATCCGTAGCGCACTGATGCGCGAGGAAAGCCGCGGCCTGCACTACAACCTGGATTATCCAAATGCTTTCCCGGACGACGAGACCATGGATACCGTGCTGAATCCTAAGCTGTTTGAATAATTCATAAAAGCGCACGTCCTTCGCCCATAAGCAGAGAGTGGCCTTAGTCGCGAATCTTTGTTGCAGTGATTTCCCTGGACGGTATTTTGTGTCCGTATACCCTTCCAAAACGCCGCTAAAGCGGCTTTAAGGTTTTGGAAGGGTATACGGACACAAAATACCTTGGAAACATTGGGGTACGGCGTTGGAAAGTGTTGATTCTGGCAACCCGGTTGGGTGGTACGGGCACCAGGTATCCGTCATCGTGCCACTACGGTGTCGAGGTATTTTTTCCGTCAGTTATTCTTCCGAAACCTTAAAGCAGCTTCGCTGCGTTTCGGAAGGATAACTGACGGAAAAATACCGCCCAGGGAAAGACCAAAAACCAATAAACCACAACCAAAATTACCGCCGCTCCAAATACTCCCCCCCAATATCCGCAACACTCGTCACCCCGGCAAACTTCATAATCCGCACCAGCTCGGCACGCAATAATGACAAGACCCGACTAACGCCCTGCTCACCAAATGCCCCCAACCCCCAAACCTGCGGACGCCCGATACAAACGGCCCTGGCGCCCAACCCAAGTGCCTTAAAAATATCCGTACCGCGCCGAAACCCCCCGTCAATCAACACCTCAATTTCATTATCAACGCCGTCAATAACCTCAGTCAGACAGTCAAGGGTCGCGCGATTGCTTTCTTCCTGCCGGCCACCATGATTCGACACAATAATGCCGTCAACGCCATACTTGCGACACAAGCGAGCATCTTCCCGGGTCACAATGCCCTTCAGAACAATCTTCATACTCGTATTGGCTCGCAACCAGTCAACGATCGCCCATGTCATAGACGGATCACCGATATTTTTCTTACCTGAGTAGTTATCAAAATTGCCCATACTCAGTCGCGCTCCCTTGACGGTGCCGGCAGCACGAAACCAGCGTTCCGCTTCCCGGTTACCAATCGTCGGTGCATCGACCGTCAACACCACCGTCCGACACCCTGCCTGTTCCGCATTGTCCAGCAATGCCTTCATAAACGGTCGATGCTTACTCGCATAAAGCTGGAACCACAGCGGCCCCGTTGCCTGAGCGGCAATGTCTTCAAGCGCGAAACTCGATGCGGTGGAACAGATCATCAGATGCCGACCTGCTCCACGCGCTGTGCCAATTTCACCCGTCTCGTGGATTAATTGCTGGCTACCGATCGGCGCCAGGATAATGGGCGAATGCAACGATTCACCCAGCACCTCGACGGACAGGTCGGTCTGGCTGATATCAATGAGACGTCTGACACGGATCTGCCAGTCATCGAAAACCTGCCGATTTGCAGCCATGGTCTTGCCGTCATCAGCGCCGTTTACGATGAAGTGCCAGGCGCGCAAATCCAGTTTCGCCCTCGCTGCCGCCTTCATCTGGAAGACATCGAGCGTACGGTTTACTGCATCCGGAATTGCAAGTTCAGGTCGGGCCAGTCCCACCGCCGGCCACAATGAAGCCAGCGAAGCACCCGACGCGATCAAGGGTGATTGCAACATGAAGCGCAGCAATTGGCGCCGCGAATCCAGACACACCTCGGTGGTTACCGGCTTCGGTTTGCTACCCATGAACGAATCCATTGCCATCTATCCACCCCCTCAGGCATATTTTGCCGACTCAGGCCCCTCTACAACCCGGCACCCATTGCCCATGATCAATCCTGATATCACATAAAATAACAAGTAAATTCATATATATATTGATATTTATTTATGTATCTTATTCACTGGGGCCAACGGGTTGCGCTATACTTACGTAAGCATGGTGTAAGCGCCTGTGCTCAAACTACAACCTCGCCACGATCCTGTCGAGCCGAACCACCTGGCTAACCGGAAACAGCGAATAATTATAATTACGGAGTTAGCGCTCAATGGCGTCAAGGCGTAACGAAATCGCAGCCCAGGACATCGAACTTCAGGAATGGCTGGAATCGATGGATTCATTACTGCGGGCAGAGGGTCCGGATCGGGCAAAAATTATTTTTAAAGCGGTCAGGGATTTTCTCGTGGATGAGAATGTCATCATCCGCGACGCCACCCTGAACACGCCGTATCGCAATTCAGTGCCGCTCGACCAGCAACCCGCTTATCCGGGTGATATCGAGATCGAACAGCGCATCGAAAACATCCTGCGCTGGAATGCCATGGCAATGGTTCTGCGCGGCTATGACAGTGGCACCGGTGTCGGCGGACATATCGGCACCTATGCATCATCTGCCACCATGATGGAAGTCGGGCTGAATCACTTCTTTCGCAACAAGAGCGACGACTATGGCGGCGACCTGGTCAGCATCCAGGCGCACTCGGCACCAGGTGTGTATGCCCGTGCCTTTCTTGAGGGACGACTATCCCTGCAGCAGCTCAACAATTTTCGTCGCGAATTACAAACCGGTGGCGGCCTGCCCTCCTACCCGCATCCCCGCAACCTGCCCGGTTTCTGGCAAATGCCGTCGGCTTCGATGGGGCTGTCGACCCCGACTGCAATTTACCAGGCGCGCTTCGCAAAATACCTCGAACGTCGCGACCTGAAACCGAACAACGGTGGCAAGATCTGGCTGTTCATCGGTGACGGTGAATCCGACGAGCCGGAAGTACTGGGGACGATCAACATTGCGGCGCGCGAGAAGCTCGACAACCTCATCATGGTCGTCAACTGCAACCTGCAGCGACTTGATGGCCCGGTCCGCGGTAACGGGAAAATCATCCAGGAACTCGAACGCAGCTTCCGCGGCGCCGGCTGGAATGTACTGAAGGTCATCTGGAGCGGCGAATGGGACAAGCTGTTTGCCATCGACCACGACGGTGAACTGCAAGACCGCATGGAACAGGCAGTCGACGGTGATTACCAGATGTACTCAGTTTCCAGCGGCGAGGAAGTACGCTCCCACTGGGTCGGAGATAACCAGCATCTCGCCGATATCATGCGCATATTGTCGGACGAGGAAATACGCTGTATCCGGCGTGGCGGGCATGACCATAAGAAAATCTACGCCACCTTCGAGCAAGCTACACGTAACCAGGATGGTCCAACCGTCATTCTGATCAAGACCATCAAGGGCTATGGCATGCAGGGCTACGAAGGATCCAATGCCGTACATCAGAAAAAAGATCTGAGCGCCGACGAACGGATCGACACGGCACGCCGGCTTGGTATCCCGATCAGCGATGATGATGCAAAGAATGCAGAATTTTACCTGCCACCGGCAGACAGCGAAGAACTGGCCTACCTGAATGAACACCGTGCCGCGCTGGATGGACCATGGCCCAATCGCAATATCGATTGCGCAACCCTGAAAGCACCGGAACTTAATCTGTTCAAGGATCAGATCACCGACTCCGGTGAACGCGAACAGTCGACCACGATGGCATTTGTGCGCATGCTGGCCAAACTGCTCGACCATCCGGAACTCGGCCGCTACATCGTGCCGATCGTCCCGGATGAAGCCCGCACGTTCGGCATGGAAGCACTGTTCCGCAAGGTCGGTATTTATTCAGCTGAAGAACAAAAATATCGACCGGTCGACAGCACAACGCTGATGCCCTACCGCGAGGCTCAGGACGGACAGATACTGCAGGAAGGGATTTGCGAAGCCGGCGCGATGGCATCATTCCTGGCCGCAGGAACGGCCTACGCCATACACGGCATTCCAACCATTCCATTCTATGTTTTCTACTCTATTTTCGGCTTCCAGCGAGTCGGGGACATGATCTGGAGCTGTGGCGACATGCTGTCCCGTGGTTTCCTGCTGGGCGGAACGTCTGGCCGTACGACACTGAACGGCGAAGGCCTGCAGCACGAAGATGGCCAATCACAGATTATTGCCAATACAGTACCGAACCTGCTGAGCTACGACCCGGCATTCGCCTATGAACTGGCCGTCATTATTCGTGATGGCATCCGGCGCATGTACGAACTGCAGGAAGAGATTTTCTACTACATCACCATTCACAACGAAAACTATGCCATGCCAGCCATGCCGGACGATAGCGCAGAGGGCATTGTCAAAGGCATGTACTGTTTCACTCGCTCGACAAACCCAGCCAAAGCCGGACGTAAAGCACACCTGTTCGGTAGTGGCGCGATCATGACGGAAGTCCTTAAGGCCAGAGACCTGCTCGAAGCGCTCGGCATCTCGACTGATATCTGGAGCGTGACGAGCTACAACGAACTCAGCCGTGAAGGCCTCGCCAGCGAGCGTGTAAACCTGCTGCAACCAGGCAATGAAACCAATCAACCCTATGTCAGCAAGTTACTCAACGGGGAACAAGGTGTCTTTGTCGCAGCATCTGATTACCAGAAATCCTTACCGCTTAGTATCGCCCGCTGGATCCCCGGACCTTACGTCGTGCTCGGCACAGACGGCTTCGGCCTGAGTGAATCACGCCCGGACCTGCGCACCCACTTTGAAGTCAGCGCCGAATACATCGCCTACGCTGCACTCGCGGCCCTTGCCGAACAAAACGCAATCCCGATAACCGAACTTGAAGCCGCTGCGGTGTTTTTGAAGATAGATCAGACCAAACCCAATGCCGCAACATCAGGGCCTCCGGACTATAGCCTGTAGCAGGATATCTTGTAATTTCAGACACTCCCTAAACCAGGATAGACCCTGATATAAGCATCCAGTTACACACATTAGTTCGACCCCAAATAGCAGCTAAAGGCCCCAACAGACATCCTGCTGATCGAGTGCATAACTTGATAAAACGCCCATCTAAATTAACTATGCGGATATTTTCTTCATGATTAAACGAATTATTGAACGGTTAAAAATCTTTGAGACACGCCATTATGAATTTTCGATCAGCCGAATAGAGCAATTAAAAACCTGGCTTCGCTTCCGCATCCAGACACTTATGGGCGCTCACAGACATTTCTTTACGTTTGCTCAGGGCGCCGACTATTACGTACTGAAACCGCCCACTGGCAATGAACCCGTTTGCGAAAATGGTCTGCCAATCCCTCCGCGGCGATTGTGGTTTGGCTACGCAGAAACCGAACAGCGATACCTTGAAGTTGGCCGATACAGCATCAACTCAATGACCAAGGACATGCAAGCAACCGGATTTCCTGTCAACGACTGCACACGGGTTCTCGATTTTGGTTGTGCTGCGGGCAGAATGATTCGTTGGCTGAAGGATATTGCAGAAAGAGGGGAAGTCTGGGGGGTAGACGTCAGTGCCGATCATATCGCATGGTGCTCCCAGAATCTTTCACCACCATTCAACTTTGCCACAACAACAGAAATCCCTCATTTACCGTTCGAAGATCGATACTTTGATTTTATTTATGCAGCTTCTGTATTCACTCATATCGATGATCTTGCTGCGACATGGCTACAGGAGCTCCGACGCATCCTGAGACCAGGGGGGCGTCTTTATGCAACCATCCATGATGAACACCTTGTTTCCATCATTGAGCCCGACTACATAAAAAATACGCTGCCTGAAATTGCCCAAAAATCCGGTCAGAATCACTGGGGACAAATTCGTCTGTCAAAAAGAGCGCACGCCAAGAAATTCTTTCGGCAAGCAAGCAAATCCAGATTCAATAGTATTGTCTATAATCGCCGGGGCAATCCACAAGCTTTCTTTAACTCACAATATTTCACCAAACAACTCGCAGCAAACTTCAAGACAATCTCCATACTTCCGGAAGCACAACATTATCAAACCGCTGTAATACTAGAACGCTCCGCGAAAGCCAACTCCATAGATCGAGCATAATTATGCTTAAGCAAATTCAGTGCTGGTTCCTGCCCCACGAACAACCTGAGAAAGATCCTCAATAAGACCAAATCAGTCAGACCGTTCCGCATTAAGCTTCTGCACAAACTCCAGATCAATGGTCGAAACCCCTTGCTGTTTCGCCACACCGATTATGCTCTGCAAGGCCTGAGTTAAAAATGCTTTCGGAATACCGGTCAACTGCTTGCACGCGTCTTCCGTAAACCGCACCTCATCATCGAGTCGATTGGCCTCATAATGCACAACTTCATGCTGGGGACCGAGGTCCGGTATAGGCAAAGCATACGGTTCAGCGCGTTCTCCAAACCAGAATTTTGATGCCCCACGAAACCCATAGGTCAGCGGAACCTCCGGCATCGTCGTACCGCCACCCTCCAGATTCTTGTACCAGCGCTCTTTCAACAGGATATTGTCGATATTCAACAACAAGTGCGCCGAAACAGAATCGCGAAGAATCGGATTCTCATTAATACGATCAACATCAAGCGTACACTCATAGACCTGGTAGGCCTCTTTTATGATTTTCGGAAAAATATCATTCGACTCACGGCCGGCAGTCGGGCTGTCAATAAGGTCGAATGTGTTGTAAGCCATTTTTTCCGCCGGTTCCTGACCGGGATAACCAAACTTCAGTACCGTCTCAATCTGATCCTTGTTGTATTCAACAAAGTTCAACGCACATTTTTTGGTCCGACTGACATTGGTATGCGTATTCGAACCCGGCCGACTGACAACCATCCAGGACCGACGCTGAATGACCTCAAAAGGAAAGCTCAGCTGATAAGGCCCGATACTGGTTAATCCATCCTCATTGACTGTCGTGATCAGAGCAAATGACGATGAATAATATGAACTGGCCTGATACCAGTTATCACGCATTGGACTAACGACAAAAGCATCACTATCTGAACTCATTTGGAAATCTCTCCTTGACTGTCTGACCGGGCATCACCATACAATGCTAACAAAGGTACCCTGCTGAAAATGTAACTATACGTAACGGTATAAACATACGAAAAAACCTCATAATCCACACACCAAGTTTAGCTCATCATTCCACAACAGCATCCAAGGCATTTTGTGTCCGGGATACCCTTCTGAAAGGCCGCAGGAGCGGCTTTAAGGTTTCCGAAGGGTATCCCGGACACAAAATGCCTACCAGGGAAAGGCGACGAATCTCAACACCCGCCACATCACCCACCAACAACCAACAGATGAACCCGCGCCGGCCCATGCGCACCAAGCTTACTCGGCACCCCCAGATCCGCCGTACGCGATGGACCAACAATCCAGTTCATCGACCGCGGCATACCAGCTGCAAACTCCCTGCTGACGACCGACCACAACCCTTCATAATCAGCAAAGATTCGCTCAACAGGCACCACTACGATATGAGTTGCAGCCAGAAATTGCAGTTCATTGGCAAAATGGGCCGATGACACGGTTACAATGGCACCGGCCTCAGCAAGACCCGCATAACAACCCGTCACGACGGTATCTCCATCCGGCCGAATCGGCCGGTTTAGAATCTCGAGCTCGTCAGCCAGGCCCCAGTCCACACCCCCGGAAATAATTTCACCAGCCGCTAACACCTGCAGCGGTAACTCCAGCTGGCGCAGATACCGGGTAATAGCCTGTGGCACATCATTCGCCCCGGCAACCCGCTCACTCGTCGCCGCCTCTTGAGCCGCATAGCGCCGAAAGTCAGCAATCAATGTTTTCCGGTCATCCTCCCGGAGCTTTTCATCAGCATCGAAGGAAACCATTTCGGCACCTGAATCCACCACCTGCGCGGCAGTACCCGACCGTACTAACGCCATAATTTCATCGCGCGCGGTCTTATTCATCATGACTTGCGCCCGGCCCTGTGTCGCCGCCACTGAGCCTGAAATGAGTTGCCGGCCGGTGCCGGTATGTCACGATGCTGTGTCCATAAGGCGGTAAAAGATGGCAGGCGCTTAAGCCAACGCTGCTGACCGGTGCCGGGCACCGACAGGCTACGCACCAGGATGACACCAAATTTTGTCACCAGGCGGTAAACAAGCGGCCATCGATTCACCAGCCGCCAGCAGGCAAGCCCGAATCGCTCACCCGCCGTCGGTAATGATTGTGCATGGGAGGCTTCCCGCCAGCGCCTGAGCAGTTTCACTAACGGAATGCCGACCGGGCAGATTGATTCACAACGTCCGCAAAGTGTCGAAGCACCCGGCAGATGCACCGTACCGGGTAGCCCCGCGAATGCGGGAGTCAGAATCGCCCCCATCGGTCCGCTATAAACCGATCCATAGGCATGACCACCGACCGCGGTATAAACCGGACAGTGATTCAGACAAGCCGAACAGCGGATACACCGCAACATGTCACGAAATCCGGTACCGAGCAGTTGGCTGCGACCATTATCCACCAACACGACATGAAACCCGCGGGGCCCGGAAATTTCGCCCTCCTGACGGGGTCCGTGCACGAAGGTCGTGTAGTTCGACAGCCGCTCACCAATTGCGGACCTGGCCAGCACCCGTAACAGAACCCCGGTATCCACTAATGACCGGACGACCTTTTCAATACCGGTTACAACGATATGGGTATCCGGCAGGCTCATACTAAGGTCTGCATTACCTTCATTGGTTACGACCACGACACCACCGGTTTCGGCCACCAGGAAATTTGCACCCGTGATGCCGACATCAGCCGACAGAAATTTCTCGCGCAATACAGCCCGCGCCTCCAGCAGCATCTCGCCGGCATCCGTTGGCGGTGCGTCACGCTCGATACCGTGTTTGGCGTTAAAAGCCTCACCGACCTCGGCAAGCGAGACATGCAGGGACGGAGCAAGAATATGACTCGGTTTCTCACCCCGTAGTTGAATAATGTATTCGCCGAGATCGGTTTCAGTTACCTCGTAGCCGGCAGATTCAAGCGCGCTATTGAGCTCAATCTCTTCGCTGACCATCGATTTGCTCTTGATGATACTGCGGCAGTCCACGGACGCACAGAGATCAGCAATAATCTGTGTCGCCTCCTCGCCGGTCCGGGCCCAGTGCACCTGCCCACCTGCTGCGACCACTTGTTGCTCAAAGGTCGCTAATAACTGGTCGAGATGATCGATCGAATGCTGGCGGACATCCTTTGCCTGGGTGCATAAAGCGGCAAAATCATCACATCGATCCGCGGCAGCCGCACGAATCTCCGGCATCACACGACGCACACCCTCAAGTGACGCCTGTAACGTTTCGTTGGCCAGCGCTTCACGTGCCTGAGCGCGAAAATGCTTGCTAGTCGTCTGCATCAACTGACCCGGGCGAATCTTTGCGCGATACGTTGAGAAGTGCTTTAGCCAGAATTTCAGCTACGTGGACAACCTTGATCTTTTTTTCACCCAGGCGATGCAATTTCCCCTCAATCTGCATCAGGCAACCAACATCGCCGGCGGCAACATAATCGGCACCCACCGCACAAATTGAATCAGTCTTTACGCTGCCAATCCGATCAGCCACGTCCGGGTATTTGACGCAGAACAATCCGCCGAACCCGCAACAGGCATCCGGCTGCTCCATCTCTCGTAACTCAATGCCGGCCACCGATGACAACAGCTGGCGCGGCTGTTCGCGGATACCTAACTCGCGCAATCCGGAACAAGAATCATGATAGGTCACTGATGCATCCAGCGCTGCAGAGCCGATGTCGTAGCCGGCCACATCCACAAGAAAACTTGTCAGCTCCCAGGTCTTTTGTGCCAGCTCAACGGCCGAACGTTCAAGCTCCTGATCATCGGCAAATAATACCGGGTAATGACAACGGACCATGGCGGCGCACGAACCCGACGGTGCGACTACATAATCGTAGCCGGCAAACTGCCTGATCAGCCCGGCAGCAATCTGCCGTGCCCCATCCTGATCACCACCATTAAAATTTGGCTGACCGCAACAACCCTGATCAGGCACCCTGACATCAAATCCCGCAGCCTCAAGCAGGCGTACGGCAGCAAATCCGACCTCCGGCTGGAACAGGTCGACAAGACAGGTGGCAAATAACGCGACAGTTTTAGCAGATTCGTTAGCGGGCAACAGCTCTATCCTTGCAAGGAACAATAATCCTCGCCGATTCGCTTTTAAAATTAATCATTTATATAATTTTTCCCGGCAACGAATCAAAATAATCCAACCTATCCGGCTCTGACGCATCAAGCGCAACGTCAGAGCCGGGTTTCATCAACCAGATTTCGATACGAATGAACCTTTTCGCCACATTTTCCTGGGGCAAGCCGGCTGGCCGTGAACGGCTGCTGCTGATGACACATGACGGTAATTCATTCAGCTATGCTGATGCATGGCGCGAGTCTGCACGTATTGCCAATTATTTAACTGAGACCGGGCTCAAACCCGGCGATCGCATCACGGTTCAGGTCCCTAAAACGCCGCTGGCCGTCTGGCTATACCTTGCCTGCCTGCGGGGTGGATTTATCTACCACCCCCTGAACGACGCCTACCAGCGTACCGAACTTGAATTCTTCGTCAATGATGCCGAACCACGAGCCATCATTTGCGATCCTGCCAGTGAAAATATGTTTGCACCCCTGGTCGTCGATAGTGACTGCATGGTGCTAACCATGAACAGGGCCGGTCATGGCAGCCTGGCTGACGGCATTGACTATGCGCCAGACGAATTTACAACACTTGACTGCGAATCGGATACGACCGCAATTCTGCTCTATTCATCCGGCACCACCGGCAAACCAAAAGGCGCGATGCTGAGCCATGGCAATCTCATCGCGAACACGGCAACCCTCGTCGATAGCTGGGGATTTTCTGCTACGGACCGGCTGCTGCACGCCTTACCTATCTACCATGCGCATGGCCTGTTTGTCGGTCTGGGCTGCGTACTGACCAGCGGTTGCATGATGACCTTCCTGCCCAGGTTCGATGCTCAGGAAGTCTTGCGATGCCTGCCCGGTACCAACGTCATGATGGGTATCCCGACTTTTTACTCGCGCCTGCTTGCTGAGGCAGACTTTGGCCCGGATACCTGCCGTTCGATCAGGCTGTTCATATCCGGCTCTGCACCATTACCGGCCGAGATACACGCACAGTTCCATTCCCGCACCGGTCACGCCATTCTTGAGCGCTATGGCATGACCGAGACGTCAATGCTGTGTTCTAATCCACTCGATGGCGAACGCCGGCCAGGAACCGTCGGCCCTCCTTTGCCGGGTATTACCATTCGCATCGTCGATGCGAACGATCAGCCCGTTGCAGCGGGTATGATTGGTGAAATTCAGGTCATGGGACCGAATGTCTTCAAGGGTTACTGGCGACTCAAATCAAAAACCGCCGATGACTTCACAACCGATGGATTTTTTCGCACCGGCGATCAGGGCACTTTTTGTGCAGACGGTTACCTGACGATCATGGGTCGCAGCAAAGATATGATTATCAGCGGCGGACTCAATGTCTATCCACGTGAAGTTGAGCAGGTAATAGATGAACTCAACGGTATCGTCGAATCAGCCGTTATCGGTGTACCTCATGCAGACTTTGGCGAGGGCGTTATTGCCATTGCCGTGGTTGAACCAGGGTTCAATACCTGCGAATCAGACCTGATGACAACTCTTCGCGAACGACTCGCAAACTTCAAAAGGCCCAAGCGTCTTTTTTTCGTACCACAACTACCGCGCAACACGATGGGCAAGGTACAAAAAAATACGCTCCGCCAACAATATGGACAAGCATTATTATGAGCATAAGTATCAAACCGAGACGCACGGCAATGTATATGCCCGGCTCGAACCAACGCGCGCTGGACAAGGCGCGAGAACTGCCGGTCGATGTCGTCATTATGGATCTCGAAGATGCCGTCGCGCCGGATGCCAAGGAAGCTGCCCGGATGAATGTCGTTGCAGCTATTGCCGCCGGCGGCTACGGACAGCGTGAAATCGTGGTTCGAATCAATGGCTACGGGTCACCGTGGTGGAAAGATGACCTGGTGGCCGTTGCAACCAGCGGCGCAGACGCCATGCTCGCGCCAAAAATCAATGGCGCAGATCTGCTCAGCAAGCTGGGTGACCTGCTGGCCATCAACGGAGCACCGGATGGCATGCGCCTGTGGACCATGGCCGAAACACCCACCGCCATACTGAAAATCAACAGCATAGCGAGCGCCGATTCACGCCTGGAAGTGATCGTCATGGGCACCTCTGATCTGGCCAAAGAACTCAGAATTCCGCCCGATCCGGAGCGAATCGGGCTGTTACCGGCCCTGACAGCCAGTATTTTAGCGGCCCGGGCCCATGGTCTTGATATACTTGACGGTGTTTTTGGAGACCTGACTGACGATGACGGGTTCACCAGATCCTGTGAACAAGGCCGGAAACTTGGGTTCGACGGTAAAACTCTGATCCATCCCAGGCAGATAGAGACAGCCAACCATGTGTTCGGCGTCTCCGCAGCCGACGTGGCCTATGCCACCGAGGTCATCAACGCTTGGGAAGCCGCAGCGGCACAGGGAAAAGGCATCGTTGTGGTCAATGGCCGCATGATTGAGAACCTGCATGCAGCAGAGGCCCGCCGTGTGCTCACGCTACATGCAGCGATGAACGAGAACCAGACAAAGGAATAGGGAATGGCAGAGTTCGACAAACCGACTCTCGATGACTGGAAGACGCTGGCCGACCAAGAGGGTCGCGGCAAGACCCATGAGGACCTGACCTGGCATACGCCTGAAGGTATTGCGGTCAAGCCGCTGTATACGGCACAGGATCTCGACGGTATCGGTCATCTGGATGGCCTGCCCGGCTTTGCGCCGTTCGGCGGAGGCCCGCGCGCGACGATGTACGCAGGCAGACCTTGGACCGTTCGCCAATATGCGGGATTCTCAACGGCAGAAGCATCAAACCAGTTCTATCGCAAGAACCTGGCGGCCGGACAAACCGGTTTATCGATCGCCTTCGATCTGGCCACCCACCGCGGTTATGACTCGGATCACCCGCGTGTCGTCGGCGATGTTGGCAAAGCCGGCGTCGCAATCGACACGGTCGAAGACATGAAGATTCTGTTCGCCGGCATCCCGCTCGATAAAATGTCCGTATCCATGACCATGAACGGTGCTGTCCTGCCGATCATGGCCATGTACATAGTTGCAGCCGAGGAACAGGGCGTCACACCAGACCAGCTCGCCGGCACTCTGCAAAACGATATTCTCAAGGAATTCATGGTCCGCAATACCTATATCTACCCACCAACACCTTCGATGCGGATCGTCGCGGACATTATCAGCTTCACAGCTAACCATATGCCACGCTACAACTCGATCTCGATTTCCGGCTATCACATGCAGGAGGCCGGAGCGACAGCCGTGCAGGAACTCGGCTTTACCATCGCTGACGGCATCGAATACGTACGTACGGCGATCGCCAGCGGACTCAAAGTCGACCAGTTCGCGCCACGCCTGTCATTTTTCTTTGGTATCGGCATGAATTTCTTCATGGAAGCCGCAAAACTGCGTGCTGCCAGGCTACTGTGGGCCGAACTGATGAAGACAAATTTTTCGCCGCAGCAGGACAAGTCGCTGATGCTGCGCACCCATTGCCAGACCTCCGGTGTCAGCCTGGCCGGTCAGGATCCTTATAACAATGTCATTCGCACCACGGTAGAAGCTTTGGCTGCTGCGCTGGGTGGCACACAGTCACTGCACACGAATTCATTTGATGAGGCTCTGGCCTTGCCGTCCGAGTTCTCTGCACATATCGCACGCAACACGCAGCTGGTTCTACAGGAAGAAACGGGAATCACCAAGGTCGTCGATCCGCTGGCAGGTTCCTACTATGTTGAGAGCCTGACCGATTCACTCGTCAACGGGGCTCGCAAACTGATCGACGAGGTCGATGCGCTCGGCGGCATGACGAAAGCCGTCGAATCGGGCATGCCGAAGTTGCGTATCGAACAGGCTGCAGCCTTGCGTCAGGCGAGTATTGATCGTGGCGAGGAAGTCATCGTCGGCGTAAACAAATATCAGCGCGAAGACGAACCGGAGATTGAGATCCGGAATATTGATAATACCGCCGTTCGCGATGCCCAGGTCCGGCGCCTCATTGAAATTCGTGCCGAACGTGATGACACCGCATGCAAGGCAGCGATCGATGCACTGACGACGGCCGCCGAGTCCGGTCAGGAAAACCTGCTCGCACTAACCATCGATGCGGCACGCGCACGGGCCAGTGTCGGAGAAATATCAGATGCACTGGAAAAAGTTTACGGGAGGCACAGAGCCGTGATTCATTCGATTAGTGGTGTATACGGATCTGCTTACGACGGTGATGACGAGTACAAAAAGATTCAAGGCGATGTTACCGCCTTTGCCGAACAGGAAGGTCGCCGCCCTCGCCTGCTGGTCGTCAAACTGGGTCAGGACGGACACGATCGTGGCGCAAAAGTTATTGCGACGGCGTTTGCCGACATTGGCTTCGATGTCGACATTGGGCCATTGTTTCAGACCCCCGAAGAAGCCGCACGCCATGCCATCGAGAATGATGTGCACGCCGTCGGCGTATCCTCGCAGGCAGCCGGTCACAAGACACTGGTACCGCAATTGATTGCAGCGCTCAATCAACAGGACGCCGGGGATATCCTGGTTGTTTGTGGTGGCGTCATCCCGCCACAGGATTATGAAGAACTGATCAACAGCGGTGTGGCCGCTGTTTTCGGGCCGGGCACTAATATACCGGTCGCGGCCGGCGAGGTGCTGGATCTGATCAAACAACGACGGCAGGCAGTATGATGGAACGCGAGTTACCGCTGGTTGCGCGCTCATTGACATGCCAGAAAAATGTCAAAGCCCTACCCCTGTTATAGTCACCACTGACCCCACTAAAGGCACAAACATGCAAGACATTATTCGTCGACTTGACGAAAAGCGGGCCGCCGCCAAGCTCGGTGGTGGCCAGCGACGCATCGATACTCAGCATGCCAAGGGCAAATTAACGGCCCGCGAACGCGTCGAATTACTGCTTGATGAGGGCAGCTTTGAGGAATGGGACCTGTTCGTTGAGCATCGCTGCACGGATTTTGGCATGGACGAGGCCGAACGAGTGCCTGGCGACGGTGTTGTAACGGGCTACGGCACCTTAAATGGCCGCCTGGTCTTTGTCTTCAGCCAGGACTTCACGGTCTTTGGTGGCTCGCTGTCGGAAACCCATGCAGAAAAGATCTGCAAGATCATGGATCAGGCGATGAAAGTGGGCGCGCCGGTCATCGGCCTGAATGATTCAGGCGGTGCCCGTATTCAGGAAGGTGTTGCATCGCTTGGCGGCTATGCTGACGTATTTCAGAAAAATGTCCTCGCTTCCGGGGTTATCCCGCAAATCTCGCTCATCATGGGTCCGTGTGCCGGTGGCGCCGTATATTCACCGGCGATGACGGACTTTATTTTTATGGTCAAGGACTCCTCCTACATGTTTGTAACCGGACCGGATGTAGTCAAAACCGTCACCCACGAAACCGTTACAGCCGAGGAACTTGGCGGCGCTACTACACATAGCACCAAGTCGGGAGTCGCTGACCTTGCCCTCGAAAATGATGTCGAGGCTTTACTGATGACTCGCCGGCTCATGAACTTCATCCCGGCCAATAACAAGGAAAAACCTCCGGTCTGGCCAACCAAGGATCCGGCTGGCCGTCGTGAGCCCTCGCTCGATACACTTGTACCAAGCGATCCAATCAAACCCTATGACATCAAAGAGCTGGTCCATAAAATTGCTGATGAGGGGGACTTCTTCGAGATCCAGCCCGAATATGCACAGAATATCGTCATTGGCTTTATCCGGCTCGAAGGTTCGACCGTTGGCGTCGTTGCCAACCAGCCACTGGTACTGGCCGGCTGCCTGGACATTGACTCATCGAAGAAAGGTGGCCGCTTCGTACGCTTCTGTGACGCATTCAATATCCCGATTCTTACGCTGGTCGACGTACCCGGTTTTATGCCCGGGACCTCTCAGGAGTACCGCGGCATCATCAAACAGGGCGCAAAATTGCTCTATGCCTATGCCGAGGCCACCGTGCCGAAGGTTACGCTGATTACACGCAAAGCCTACGGCGGTGCCTATGATGTCATGGCATCGAAACACCTGCGCGGTGATGTAAATTTTGCCTGGCCGAGCGCCGAAATTGCCGTCATGGGGTCTAAGGGTGCCGTTGAAATTATTTTCCGCAAGGATCTGGGTGACAAAGATCTGATCGCCGAGCACACGGCCGAGTATCAGGAGAAATTTGCCAACCCGTTTATTGCAGGCGCACGCGGCTTTATTGACGATGTCATCATGCCACACGCAACTCGCAAACGAATTTGCCGCTCCTTTGCGATGCTACGTGACAAGAAACTTGAAAACCCGTGGCGTAAGCACGGCAACATTCCTTTGTAAGTGCATAACCACTATGTTTAAAAAGATCCTGATTGCGAACCGCGGTGAGATTGCCTGCCGCGTTATAAAAACTGCTCGCGCCATGGGCATCAAGACCGTCGCCGTTTACTCCGATGCTGATGCAGGTGCCCTCCACGTTCGCATGGCCGATGAGTCCGTTCATATCGGTCCATCAGCATCATCCGAGAGCTATCTCGTCATCGATAAAATCATCGATGCCTGCAGGCAAACCGGCGCTGAGGCTATTCACCCCGGCTACGGCTTCCTGTCTGAAAATGCGGATTTTGTCGGCCGACTCGACGCCGAGGGCATCGTGTTTATCGGCCCCAAACAACATGCCATTACGAGCATGGGCGACAAGATCACTTCAAAGCTGTTGGCCAAAGAAGCCGGCGTCAACACAATCCCGGGCTATACCGAGGTTATTAACGGACCGGATCATGCCGTCAAAATTGCCCGGAAAATCGGCTACCCGGTCATGCTCAAGGCCAGCGCCGGCGGTGGCGGTAAAGGCATGCGCGTCGTCTGGGACGATGACGGTTGCCGCGATGGATTTGAGCGCGCCACGAATGAGGCAAAATCAAGCTTCGGTGATGATCGCGTGTTCGCAGAAAAATTTATTGAGGAACCACGCCATATTGAGATTCAGGTCCTGACCGACCAACATGGCAACACCGTCTACCTCGGTGAACGCGAGTGCTCAATCCAGCGACGCCACCAGAAAGTAATCGAGGAAGCACCGTCACCGTTTGTCGACAAGAAAACCCGCAAAGAAATGGGCGAACAGGCGGTTACACTTGCCGAAGCTGTAGATTATTGCTCGGCCGGTACCGTCGAATTCATTGTTGACGCAAACAAGAACTTCTACTTCCTGGAAATGAATACCCGGCTGCAGGTCGAGCACCCGGTAACAGAAATGATCACTGGACTCGACCTTGTCGAAATGATGATTCGGGTTGCAGATGACCAGGAGCTGCCTGTCCGGCAGAAAGACATTACCCTTAATGGCTGGTCACTCGAGGCACGCGTTTATGCCGAAGACCCGTTGCGCAACTTCTTGCCATCGATCGGTCGCCTGGTTCATTACCAGGCCCCTGCTGAAACCGATACCGTGCGGGTCGATACCGGGATCGAGGAAGGCAGCGAAGTCTCAATGTTTTATGACCCGATGATTGCCAAACTGGTTACCTTCGGTGCAGATCGTAATGAGGCCATTGCCAATATGAATGATGCACTCGATGCATATTATATTCGCGGCGTATCGCACAACATCAGTTTCCTGAATGCACTGATCGCCCACCCGCGGTTTATCAAAGGTCAATTGACGACCAATTTCATAGCCGAAGAATACCCGGATGGCTTTCATGCCTCAGATGTCTCCCATGATGACCCCAACCTGCCGATTGCCCTGGCCGGTGCCGTGCACAGAACCTACATGGATAGAGCCGCACGACTAAGCGGCCAACTGCCCAGTCATGAACGCATGGTCGGTGAGCACTTCGATGTCTTGATAGACAACAAGCAGCACTATTCGGTCAACGTAACCAGAATCGAGGGTGGCTATGAGGTTTCGCTGGGCCCTAAGCTCTTTCGCATCATCACCGATTGGCACATTGGCCAGCCACTGATCCATGCCGAGGTCAACGGTCAGTCGGTCTGCTTTCAGTTTGATCGAATCGGAATCCACTACCGATTATCGCAGCGGGGTACACAGATTGATACCCTGGTTGTCATACCGCGTGCAGCCGAGCTTTCCCAATTCATGCTTGAGAAAGAACCGCCGGACTTATCAAAATTTCTCTTATCCCCCATGCCGGGACTGCTCGTCAGACTGGCCGTAAGTGAAGGCGATGAGATCAAGGCCGGCGAAGAACTCGCGGTCGTCGAAGCCATGAAGATGGAAAACAGCCTGCGTGCTATAGAAGATGTCACCATCGCGAAGCTTCTGGCTAACGAGGGCGAAACCCTGATCGTCGACCAACCCATCCTGGCCTTCGAGTAGTCATCAGGAAATAATCGATCATGACCCAGCACCAGTCGACACATGAGCCCAGTCAACCCTAAGCAACTGGCCAAGCAGGTTCGCGCCGGCGATCGCCGGGCACTTGCCCGGGCAATTACGCTCGTAGAATCGACACGTGCCGAAGACCGTAAACCCGCCAACGAAATACTTACTATCTTGTCGCCCCATGCGGGTAATTCCATCCGAATCGGTATCTCTGGCTCCCCCGGTGTCGGCAAATCAACCTTTATCGAAAGCCTGGGCAACCACATTATCGACAAAGGTCACAAGGTTGCCGTACTGGCCGTTGATCCATCATCGGCTATCAGCGGCGGATCAATCCTTGGCGACAAGACCCGGATGGAAACATTATCGCAACGGCTGGATGCATTCATCCGCCCATCACCTGCCGGCACGACGCTGGGCGGGGTCACTCGCTATACCCGTGAGACCATGCGCATCGTCGAGGCGGCAGGATTTGACGTCATCATGATCGAAACAGTCGGTGTCGGCCAGTCCGAAACTGATGTTGCCGAGATGACCGATTTCTTTCTGCTGATGCTTTTACCGGGCGGTGGAGATGAACTGCAAGGTATCAAGCGTGGCATCGTCGAACTGGCTGACATGATTGTTGTCAACAAAGCAGATGGAGACCTCGAAAATGCCGCCAGCCGCTCGGCAGCCGACTATCGCGGGGCACTCGGTTTTCTGCATCCACGTCGTCAGAACTGGGTGGTACCGGTAGCAACATGCTCTGCACTAAACAAAATCGGCATCGATAACATCTGGACAGTCATCAACGATTTCCATACTAAAATGACCGACAACGGCACCATAAAAGAATCTCGCGCCCAACAAGCCAAAGCGTGGCTATGGAATGAAATTTCCGCAACATTACTTGAATCCATGCACCGAAACGACGGGATTCGTTCCAAAGTGGCTGAACTGGAAGAGCAAGTCACCCGGGGCACAACTTCCCCATGGGTTGCAGCACAGAAAATTATCAGCACCTTCCAACAACAGGATGATAAGAATTCATGATCGGAAAATTAAATCATGTTGCAATTGTTGTCCCGGATCTTACGACGGCAGCAACTCTGTACAGTGACATACTAGGTGGCAGTGTCTCCGTACCAACCCCCCTGCCCGAACACGGCGTTACTACAATTTTTATCGAACTGCCGAATACAAAAATTGAACTGCTTGAACCTCTTGGTGATACCTCACCGATCGCAAAATTTCTCGACAACAACCCATCCGGCGGTATGCATCACCTGTGTTACGAGGTTGAAGATATTCTTGCAGCACGTGACAAACTCATAGCGAGCGGTTCACGCGTGCTGGGCGACGGTAACCCAAAGAACGGGGCTCATGGCAAGCCGGTGCTATTCCTGCATCCGAAGGATTTCTGTGGCACGCTGATTGAACTGGAGCAAATCTGAGATGCCGGATCAGGTTTGCCTGGAGAAGGCACAGGTCCCTGACCTGATTAATATTATTTATATACATCATATACTTATAAATTCTCTCGTTGATACTGTTAACTGAATTTGTGACAGCGATCAACGCACCTGGCAACAGCACCCAACATAATCAGTTGATCTGAAATCAATGAGCCAGGCACGAAATGTACGAAGATCACTTCAACTTAACCAGAAAACCGTTCGATAATTGCCCCGCAGACGGGTTTTTCACCCCGAATGATGAATTTGAATCAGCTGTCGGACGTATGGAGCAAGTGCTTTTATCTCGCTGTGCTGTTGCTGTAATCACCGGCGGGCCCGGTGTAGGAAAAACCACAATTGTCTCAACGGCGGCCAAACGTGTCGAAGACCAGACGATCGTCACCCATATTGACATGCGTCTGACTGATCCGGACCTGCTCTATGATCTGTTGCTGTTAAATCTTGGCGGTGAAAGCGGCGGCGGCGATCTGGCCACTTCTCTGTACCGACTAAAATCAACAATTGCCCGACACAACGATGAAAAAGGTCGCAAGATAACTGCGGTTATCGATGTCTCAAGCCTTACGATCGAACGCGCCAAGCGAATTCTGCAACTTGTACACATGGCAGGCGAGCCTGAAGGTCAATTAAATATCGTACTGCTCGGGCCACATGTCCTGCACAAACTTCTAGACACACCAGGGCTGATTCACATGCGTCAGCGAATGACATTTCGCTACCGGGTTCGACCCTTTACGGTTACTGAAACCGAAGCCTATCTCAAACAACAGCTGAAACGAGCCGGCGGTCAACCAGACTCGATCCTGACACATGGCACAGCCATCATGATCTATCAGTATGTTGGCGGCGTACCCCGCTTGATCAATACTCTGATGGATGCGGTACTCAGTCATGCGGCCAGAACCGGAGCTGAAGCAATATCTTCAGGCATGATTACCGAGGTTACCAAGCTGCTTGGCTGGCGACTATTGAGCGGCAACAAAGCAGCTCCGACGAAAAAACCTGCGGCGACAACGCCTGCAAAGGTTATACCTGCGACGGACAACCAGGTAGAGTTCGGTAGCTACAAGGAAGAACCCAGTCCACTCGAACTATCTTCATCAAATACCAGTACACCAGCCGCAGCGGAGAAGAACCAGGCAGCTTCAGCAACGATCAGCGAAGGTACAGCCATGCTGATGGCAACTGTACTCGATGTGGACACATCATTTGCTAACGATGAAAAACCGTCTCAGACCATAGCAGAGGATGAGACGAAACCGGAAGAAGATCAGCAAGCGAAAATAGAGTCGAGCGTACCTGAAATGGATGCCACTGATACCAGTGCAACTGGTATGCTGCGCCTTGAAGACCTCGATGCCCGCTTTGCCGAAACAATCTTCGGTGAGGAAAAGAGCATACTTGAGATCGACAACGAGTCTAAGAAGACAACGGCCTGATAAGAAAACCTGAACGCTACGACCTAACTGGCCAGTTGCTCTGCTGCCGCTCGTAATGTAGTGCAATTGATTGAGGCAAAATAATCGGCTTCATATTTATTGGCTCGCAGCGTCTTCTTGATGATACTCTCCAGATTAGGTCGTTTCTCAGCCGGATCTTCTGACGCACCCAGTCCACCACCAAACTCGACGAAAGTATCGACACCCTGCCCCAAAGCTGTCTGCAGGCACCCAACCCACTTGACCGGACTGAATAACTGGAAAAACAGACGCGAGCGGATGCCTCTCGCATCCGATTCATGCACATTACCGGTGTAATTCGCCAACACCTGATAAGTTGGTTCACTAAAATCCGCAGCATCCAGAACTTCCCGGAACAACTGTGCGGCCTTGACCATAAAATAGGTATGAAACGCACCCTCGGTTGCGAGCGGCACAGCACGCTTGCGTGGAAAATTCTCCGTAACGTAGGCCGCCAGTTCCTCAAGATCTTGTTCCTTGCCGCCAACAACGGTCTGTTCGGGCAAGTTACAACCACCGACCTGGCAAAAAAACTGATCGGCTATAGGTCTGGCCGTTTCAAGATCGAGTGTCAGGGCCAGCATACCGCCGGTACCATGTTCTCCCATCAGTTCGCCGCGTTTCTGCACCAGCGCCAGACCGTCACTCAGTGACAGGCTGCCGGCTCCCACCAGCGCAGTATATTCGCCCAAGCTATGGCCGGCTGCCATCAAAGGTGTAATTTGGCCGTTGGTCAGCTCTTCAAAAACCCGCATACAAGCGACCGAATGGGTTAATAATGCCGGCTGCGTGAACCGCGTCAATCCTATTTCGTCATCAGGATCCTCGAAAGACAACCTGGTCATATCATAACCAAGTGCATCACTGGACTCAGCGTACACATCCCTGGCAACCGAATACTCTGAGCAAATATCGCTGCCCATGCCACGGTACTGGGAACCCTGTCCCGGAAATACAAACATTACTTTTCGATTAGCCATGAACACTCCTGGATAAAAACAAGGCTTGTTTTTGCAACATAAGGGTTGATGAACCGGATACCAACGATCCCCTAGCGACAGGCATTGCGGACCTCTTCGCCGATAATCGAAATACCCCTGTGTACCGACTCCGCCTGCTGGGAATAACTGACTCGAATACACTCATGTTTGTGCGACCAGTCTTCATCGAGTCCCGGAAAGAAGTGGTGTCCCGGAACAACAAAAACCCCACGCTTTTTCAGCCGCTGGTACAACTCATCACAGGTAATCGACATCTCGGGCACCCATAACCAAAGGAAAAAAGCACCCTCTGGCCGATGAATGAAATACTC
Organism: Chromatiales bacterium; assembly: GCA_002688175.1. GTDB lineage: Bacteria > Pseudomonadota > Gammaproteobacteria > Steroidobacterales > SMWD01. The sequence goes on along the minus strand of NZCC01000065.1, from coordinate 1,740 downwards.
ACAACCATCAAGTGCTGAGTGCATCCAAGCAAGAGCCTGATCAGCACGTGTATGATAATAAGGCCTGATGACATCGCGGCCGAGATTGATGATCTGCCCGGTCTCAACCAGATCGTGCAACAATACCGGCCCGACACTAGAAACAGAAAGACTCATTACCGAGTTCAGTCCCGTGATTGCATCAATGATATCGGGATGGGCGACAACTATCCCCGTGCGAACAGCCGGCAGCCCAATTTTTGACAGGCTCATGCACAGGATCACATTATCATCCCATACCGGCTCGACACTCTGAAAAATGATACCAGGGAACGGTACCCCGTAAGCATTATCCAGGATCAGCGGTATCTTCCTGGCACGCGCAATATCGGCCAATTGACGCACTTCGGCGTCAGTCAGTACATTGCCGGTCGGATTGGTCGGTCGTGACACACAAATTGCTGCAACATCATCCGCAACATCCAGACCCTTAAAATCAATATGGTATTTAAACAGTCGATCATCGAGAAATTCAATGATCGGCCGGTTGGATACAAATAGTTTCTCAGCGAGGCCAAGGTCCGTATACCCAACATACTCAGGCGTTAACGGCAACAGGATCTGCCGGAATGAGCCATCGTCAAATTTACCGGCCAACAGGTTAAACAGTTGAAAAAATCCGGACTGACTTCCGCCGGTCAGTGCTATGTGCTCCGGACCCAGTGGCCAGCCATATTCACGCCGCAACAAGCGAGCCATAGAAGCACGGAACCGATCTTCGCCGACCGGGCTCGAATAATCTGCAATCATGCGCCTGAATTCTCGCGGTTTACCCGCGACCTCACGCGTTCGTTCTGCAAGTAACTGCAAAACATCAGGTATGTGTGCGGGATTGCCACCGCCCAGCATCATGACCGGCTCTTCGCTCGTCATCGCCGCGCCAAGATCATCCATTAATTGCCGCGCACCGGTGTGTCGCGTAAACCGGTTACCAAATTTTGAAAACTTCATGATGTTATATGCAGGCGGAGGATCAGAAACAGACTTTACTTTTTTCAACACCGCCTGTCGATTCAGTCTGCCCAAAAATGACCCGCCCTTGCTGACAGAGTCCGTTTGTCAAGCTTTGCTCTGCGTCAGGGCACAGGTCTCACTCTGATTGGGAACTGCTACCCATGCTCCGCTCACTCATGTACCACGCAGCCATTAACAGGGCAAATGTTACCAGCGTCAGCAAAAGTTTCGCATTCAATAATCGCTCATGCTCGGCCAGCGCACCAATCATCATCCTGGTCGGACTGGACCACCAGATCATTTCAGTCAACCCGGCAATGTGCAATGACAGGGCAATCCAGCTCTTGCTCAAGCGAAATAAAGCAATTCCAACAAAAAACAAGATCAGGCCAGCTGACCACTGAAACCAGACCCGACCATACTCGCGAGATTTCTGCTCCCAGGTATCGATCGCATCTTCCAGTCTGAGTTTCGTTTTATAAGGTTCGATGGACTGCTGCTGGTAACGCGTCAGTACGCCCAAATCCGAATTCTCGGCCTCGTATGCCTTTACTTCCTTAAGCGATATCTCATAATCCTGAATCAATTCTTCAAGACTGCCTGCCTCTTTGATCTGCTTGTCAACATAGTCACTCAGCACCGATTCCTGTGGCTAAAAAATCTGGCTCTTCAGCAGAATTTGTGGGTAGAAAAGCCCCTGCTGTGAGTATTGGTGGGCGATGGGAAGAGCACCCCGTTCCAGGCTCT
>NZCC01000064.1 GCA_002688175.1 Chromatiales bacterium | reverse complement strand
GCGGTGGCGTTCGAGGCGATGATGGCCTACTTCAGGAAGTGACGGAAAAGGGTAAAAGGAGCCTGGTTTTTAATTGGTGTTTTTAAATGGTGTCAGACACCAATTTCAGAATGCTTCGAGCTTTGATGCGCCTCTGTGGTAGAAATTGGTGTCTGACACCATTTAAAAACACCAATTAAACGTGACCGGTCAGGAGCCGCGTGATTCAAGCCATTTGGCCAGTGAAGCCTGGCTCTCGTTCGACGGGGTCCCTGCGACCAGCGCCTCGACACTGATGTCCTCGTCAAGATCCGGCCAATGAATGCCAAGACCCGAACCGATTAATGTCCAGTTATCACGTTCCGCTTCCGTGCCGTGTTGCAGGCGCGGATACCAGGAAATGGGCACAGACAAACTTCGGCCATCGCTCAGTTTAATGTCGATGGTTGTCGCGGACACAAAGACATGTGTTGCCGCAGGTTGATTCAATTCATTCGCTGAAATGTTCATTCCAGGCTTCTGTTAAGGTTTCTAAGTGAGCTTCAATAATACCCTGAATCCGCCGGATTTCGACAGGCCGCAAGCCAATGCTGTACTCGTAGCGGATTGGATTTAGCCAGAACTTTGCCACCGCTTGATCCCGTTGCACGTGAATATGCAGCGGTTCATCTCCATCGCTGGAGTAAAAATAGAAACGGTATGGGCCATGGAGTAATACGGTAGGCATTGTGCCTGATGGTGTCAGACACCCCGTTAATGCAGCCACGATCAAAAGTGCCGTGATGTTCGGGTTTTTCGGGAAAGACGAAAAAGGTGCCGGGTTTATTCTCCGTCAGTAATAGAAAAAAGGGAAAATAAACCCGGCACCTTTTCAGGCGGCGCGCGGGATTACGTAGTCAGGGATGGCTTCCTCGACGCGGTTACGCCAGAATTCCGGTCGGCGGTGCTGGTGGTAAACAACGCTTATACAGATCGAATCATTTCGATCATTGAATTTGTAGATGAGCGTATAAGGAAATTGATGCAGATGGACTCGTCGCCAGGTGTCGTCCAGACGTTGTCCCAGCCAGGGATTAAGCCGCAAAACAGCCAGCATCCGGTCAACTTCAATGATGAACTGCGCACCCAGTCCAGGTTGCTTTCGGTCAAAGAATGCCGCGGCCCGGTCGATGTCGCGATAGGCAGATGCCGAAACCGACAGTTTCATTGACCAAATTTATAGGCAATAGCGTTCGCGCAGCTCGCGCATGACTTCTTCGCCGGGGATTAATTTTTCTTTTCCGTCAGCGACCGCTCTGTCCCGGCGCTTCGCCTCTTCGAGCCATGCCTGCTCAATCTCGGGACTCGCAAAATTACCTTTAGGCGGAGACACCAGATATCCCAGCAGCTTTTCCCATTCTTCATCGCTCAGCAAAAGCGCATCCTGATAAATATCTTCAGCTTTCTTGGCCATGCCGACATCCTAACACCACCCTCAAGTCGCGAATCAAGCTGAATCGGGTGCGTATTACCAGTTACTTGTTTTTAATTTCTTTTCTCGACCAGCAGGTCCAGTTCGCAGGCCTTGAGGACTTTTACCATACTGGAGAAAGAGGGCTTGTTCGCCGGGTTCAGCATCCGATGGAGTGTCGTGCGGTGAATGCCGGCGACCTTCGCCACGTGAGTCACGCTACGTGCCCGAACGACATCGGCCAGGGCCAGGCGAAAATCCATCTCGTCGCCGTCGGATAGTGCGTGCATCAGATACTCGGCTGCACGCGCCGGGTCACGCAGCAACTCATCCTGTCGCTGTTCGAACTCCTCCGTGAAGGAGCGTGACGGAGTCGTGCGATGTTTGCGCTTACTTGCCATGACGCCTCGCCTTGTAATCTGTTATTCGTTGCTTTGCCATTTCGATGTCATTTTGTTGCCGGCTTTTCGTGCCGCCGCCGAGTAACAGTACTGATGCAGGCGAAACCCGTGCGCAATAAATCCGGTATCCGGGACCGACATCGATCCGCAACTCCATTACCAGCGGCCCCGAACCCTTGCGGCCAATGCTCTTGTGGTTGCCGTAATGACCCGCCCGCAACCGACTAAGCCGCCGGGTAATCGCATCAAAAGCACGGTGATCACGGGCCAGACTTTCGTACCAGGTCTTGAAGGGTTCCTTGCCGTTACGCGTCCGATAAACCTCCAGTTCCAGTGGCATACACTATAACCCAAGTGTAGCGTAGTCGCTACACTTGATCAGATTGGTGTCTGACACCAAATTTTTTAGGGCCTCTGCGGGCCGGGCGGACGGGGCGGGACAGTTGGGTCTCGAGATGGTCTTTGAAAGCGTCGTCGGCGAAGACGAGTTCCTGGCGGGTGGTTTCGCGAATGTCGTTCAGTTCGTCTTCGGTGGGTGCATCGCGGAACCAGTCGCGATAGCGGGACTGGCAGTGCTGGTCGGAGCTGGCGAGGCCTGCATAATAATCATGCACGGATACGACACGGTCGGGCTCACCAAACACGTGGCGTCGATGGCTGGACCATGGCCAGTCGGCGGGATCGGCGACAAGGTTGGCCCTGACCGGATTCAGCTCGATGTAGCGATAACAGGCTTCGAGATAGCGGTCGGTATTGACGAGGCACGCCTTATAACGGCCCTCCCATAATCCGCCGGTGCGTTCGTGGCTGGTATTGAAATATCGCACGTAGCGGATGCCGACAGACTGCATCGTTGCCGCAAGTGAACCTACCGTCGCCGGCGTCATCAGCAAGTGGACATGATTGCCCATCAAAACATAGCAATGAATCGCACATGCGTGTCGCTCGGCCGCTTCGACGAGAAAATCCAGGTAACGGTTGCGGTCGTCATCGTCGAGAAAAATGGCGCGCCGGTCATTACCACGCTGAACGACATGCAAGGGATAGCCGGGAACAAAAATACGGCGACGACGAGTCATGCCTAAATGGTGTCAGACACCAAATGCGGGCCGCCAGTCGATTAATTGGTGTCTGACACCAATTTTCTAAGCCGCAATGCGGGTAATTTTGTAGGTTGCTGTTGGCTCCTCGACGCGGCCGCGCCAGTCATCGGGACGGCGATGCTGATGAAAGACCGCGGCGATTCGGATCAGATTTGCTTCGCGATCAATCCGGTAGATGACGTAATAGGGAAACCGGCGCAGCGTCAGGCGCCGATAAGCCCGAAAAACGCGTGGCGCTAGTTCCGGATTAGCCGGCAAATGAGAGACCGTACGATATAGCTCGTTGATGAAGTCGACACCCAGACTGCGGTGGAGGCGAGCGTAAAAACGAGCGATCGATTGCACATCGTCGGATGCCCGGCTTGTGAAGCTCAGCTTCATTCAGCCGTATTTTTTTCGGAGTTCCCGGAAGACCTCTTCGGCCGGAATCGACTCAATTTTACCTTCAGCGTATTCTTTTTCTCGTCGCGTGATCTCATCCAGCCACGCCTTTTCAATCTCGGGGTCTATCCAATCTTTTCCGTGCGGGGCAAGCAACCGAACAAGCGCCTCACGCTCATTTTTATTCAGCGCCAGTGCTTCGGCATAGATGGCTTCGGTCTTCTCAGTCATATATTCAACTGCTACGAGTGTTGCTGATCCTTGCTACTCAATGTCATTCCCGAATTTTCACGGCTGTCATCAGGCAGTGGCAGGCTCATCCGCAGAAGCACTTCCAGAATCTCCCTTTCATCCGGGGTGAGCTTGAGTGCGTCCTGGTAGATTTCTTCAGCTGTTCTGGCCATGCCAACATCCTAACACCACCCTCAAGTCGTGAATCAAGCTGTATCGGGTGCGTATTACCAGTTTCTTGTTTTTAATTGGTGTCAGACACCAATTAAACGCGGCGATGCGGAAACCTGGTATGCGGATAAATAATTGGTGTCTGACACCAATTAAAAACAACGTTCAGACATACTGCTCAAACCAAGCGAGCATCCTTCGCCACCCATCATCAGCCGCTTCCTGGTGATACAGCGCAGCCCGGTAGTCGGCCTGGAAACCATGGTTCGCGCCTTCGTAGACAATGATCTCCGACGGATCATTCACCTTGGTCAGTTTCTCGCGCATCTGCTCGACCATCTCGAGCGGGATGCTCATATCATCACCGCCGTACAGTCCGAGCACCGGTGCGTGCAACCGGTCGGCGATGTCCAGTGGATAGGTGCGGCCTTTGCCGATGTCGCTCATGACGCCCGGTCCGACGGCCGCCAGGCGACCGTACCAGGCCGCGCCGGCGCTTAACGACGGGTTGTGCGCGCTGTAGAGCCAGACGAAGCGACCGCCCCAGCAGAAGCCGGTGATGGCGAGGCGCCCGGTGTCACCTTCGCCGCTGTCTTGCGCCCAGGCGAGGGCCGCATCGAGATCCGCCAGTACCTGGTCGTCGGGTACCTTCATGACCACCTGTTCGATGATGTCCTGAATCTGCTCGATCCGGCTGACGTCACCCTGGCGCTGATACAGATCCGGCGCGATCGCGAGGTAGCCGGATTTGGCGAGCCGCCGACACAGATCCTGTATATAAGCGTGCAGGCCGAAGATTTCATGGACCAGCAGGATGACCGGCGCCGGGGCGTCCGAGTCGGGGCGGGCGCGATAGCCCGGGATCGTGCCGTCGGCTGACGGGATGTCGATCAAACCGGCGACGAGGCCGTCGGTGTCGGTGACGATGGTGAGTGTGTCGTCGGAGTGTCCGGCGGCGGCGTGGTTGGTCGTGGGTTTTGATTTATTGTTTGGCATTGAGGTCTCCGGTTCAGCGCGCCGAGGAGACGAATTCCGGTTTATTCCTGGCAAGCCATTCGGTCACATGATGCAGCAGATTTTCGGCCGCTTCAATGCAGGCTTCAACGGAGCCCTCATCGACATCCTCGCCGGTGTAGTCAATTGCATTACGTTTTACGCGAAACGCATCGAGTAACACCATCTGATCCTTGTCCAAATCGACAGAATGGACCAATGACTGGATCATCGTTTGATGATGGCCGGGCCTGTTCTTAGAAGTTCGATAACCATTTGCCCACAGCGCTACCATGCATAGTTGCGTTATCGCACGGTACGCGGCATCAAGCCGGGTTTCCGGGGTGATTGTTGTTTCTCGGGCATCTGCGAGGCAGCGTCCTGATGCCTCGATCATCCTGAGTACCTGCACTGCATCGGTCTCGTATTCATCAAGTTGCCCGATCTGCAATAAGTTTTGCAAAGTCATCGTCATGTCCCAGTACAAAAATCTTTGGCTCAGTTCGCAGGCGCATGACGAAACGATCCCGTTTCCCTGACTGCTGCGCGAACTTTTCTGCCGTCATCACGACAGGGTTTATCTCGCGACCCAGCGTTGTTTGCACCGGGGACAACGCTTTAACTACATCCAGCATTGAAATGTCGCCGACCACACAGACGTCCACATCACTGGCCGGCTTCTGCGTGCCGCTGGCCATCGATCCGAACACGAAAGCCATGTCGATTTTGCCAGCCAGCCCGGATAACGCATCGCTCAATAAAGACGCCAAACCAATAGTTTTGCGAAATATTGCGGCGAGCTCGGCGTAAATCGGACAGCGAGAATCCGCCTGATAAAAAACCTGGTTGCCTACCTTCTCACGCAACAGCAAGCCGGCCGCCGCCATCGCCTTCAACTCCCGATGCAGCGAACCGGCAGAAATACCCGTCATCCGCTCCAGTTCGCGCACGTGAAACTGCTCATCCGGGCGCAGCAACAGCGTGGCCAGCAAACGCCGCCGGTAGGGACTGAACATGAATTCGATGGGCTGCTTGGCCATTGGGGATCACAACTGTTCTCAATATCGCTACGATTGTAGCTATTTTGAGAACAGAAGCAAGTGCCTGATCATTCAATTTGCCATGCTTTCGCGACTATGGCGCAGATTGATGCTCTGGATGTTTCCACGGAAACATCTGCCGAGCAGGTATTTAAGTGCATTTAATAAATCCGGCACCTTTTTCGGCTCGATCCGGCTGACGTCACCCTGGCGCTGATACAGATCCGGCGCGATCGCGAGGTAGCCGGATTTGGCGAGCCGCCGACACAGATCCTG
>NZCC01000063.1 GCA_002688175.1 Chromatiales bacterium | reverse complement strand
GTAAGATGAAAACCGATGAACAGAACACTCCCTTAAATTAGATGCTCATCTGTTCCATTTGTTTGACGACGGACAAGGAGCACTACCAATAGCGCTCTTATACCAATTTTGAAGGGGGATTTTGATAGCGTTCTCCAAAAAACTAGGGGGTATGACGTCTTGGAAGGCTTCCCCTGGTTCATGATCTATAAGGAGTTAGACCAAAGAATCCCTGGATCAAGATTTATTCTGACAACAAGAGAAAAGAAGTCTTGGTATAAAAGCGTCGCTGATCATATCGGTGATATAAGGAGCCCACCTCATGAATGGATCTATGGTAGAGGCAAGGGAATACCCTTAGAGGACAAAGCTCATACGTTAGCCGTATGTGACGATCATAATAAAAGCGTAATCAAGTATTTTGAAGATCGTCCAAATGATTTACTGATACTGGATTTGTATGCGGACGATAAATGGCAGCAAGTTTGTAAATTTCTTGACCATGAGGTTCCTGAGGAGAATTACCCCCATAGTAATAAGGCATCGGATAAAAATCCGCTTGGCCTTAAGAGCAAGCTCAGGACGGTTCGCAGGAAATTTAAGAACTATTTGGTACTGAAATTCATGGACACAATGGGCTATTGGTAGATATAAGCCGACACAGAACCTGGGCGGCGTCAGTCCCGAGGCCTTTGAAAGCGCCTTAACAATGAGGCTAAGGGGTGTCTACGATACCGTGGGAAGTCCAAAAACTGCATCTGCGACTCGTCATATTATTCCTCTACCACCCTACCATTAGATGACACCCGCAAGATGTCTGGTTTCCGGAAATACTGCTGCCGAAAGAGGAATTACAAAATCAACCAAAAGCGGAGTAAACTAACTTTGAAACTGGACCCATGAATACAGGCGCGTCACCGGGTTTGAGGAAACTATTTCGCTGCGTTAATCGTCTGCACGAGCAGACCGACAAGATCCTTCGCAAGTGCGTTGGTCAGTACGCCCTCTTCCTTAGCCTTGCCCAGCACCTTCGTTTCATCGTAGGTGTAGTCGCGCGTCAGGATAAATCGTTGCTGTTCGATAACCTGCTCACCGTGGACCTCAACCGAACAACTGACGAGGTAATAGACTTCATATTCACGCGGCACATTGCGCGCCGATACGGTCAGGGCCCGGTGGTCAGTAACATCACTCAACACGCGGATGATCACGTCTGCGCTGGTCGGATCACTACTCGGCCCGTAACCATTTTGCTGAATCATCGTAACGAGTTCGCGATAAAACGGTGAGTAACGATCAACAGCCTGAACATACACAGTCGATACATTGGCCGGAAAATCCACAGCTCCACGCAGGTGGAAACCACATGCTGACAGCAATACCGGCAGCAGCATGAGAAAAACGGTGCCGGCCACCTTTCTGTTTCTAAACCACAACATTAACGAGTTCCCCAGGCACAACGATCACCTTGCGTACGGGTTGATCAGCAATGAAACGCTGCACATTTTCATCCGCCAGCGCAGCCTGTTCGATGACCTCTTTACCGGCACCTGTCACAACCTCAATGCGTGCTCGTAACTTGCCGTTGACCTGCACGATAATTTGCATCGTGTCTGCCTTAAGGGCGCTTTTATCGACACTCGGCCAGCGCTCGTCAGTGATCGCCTTTACATGACCGAGTGCTTGCCACAACTCGTGGCACAGGTGCGGGACAATCGGCGCCAGCATCAGTACGGCACTATCAACCGCCTCGCGCACCACGGCGCGATCCTGCGCATTATCTACCTTGAACTTCGCCACCGCGTTCATCAATTCCATAATCGCTGCAATGGCCGTATTAAATGTGTAGCGGCGACCGAAATCATCACTGACCTTTTCGATGGTAGCGTGTACGGCACGCCGCAGGTTGCGCTGACTATCATCAAGCACATCCGGACTCAGCTCTTCTGGTGGTTCGCCTTGCGCATGGTCCTGAACAAGACGCCATAACCGGCGCAGGAATCTCGAAGCCCCCTGCACCCCTTCATCGGACCATTCAAGACTCTGTTCAGGTGGTGATGCAAACATGATGAACAGACGCACGGTATCGGCCCCATAACGATCGATTAACTGCTGTGGGTCGACCGTATTGCCCTTCGACTTGGACATTTTTGCACCGTCTTTGAGTACCATACCTTGCGTCAGCAATTTCTTAAACGGTTCGGGACTGTCGACGAGCCCCTCATCGCGCATGATCTTGTGGAAGAAACGCGCATACAGCAAATGCAAAATTGCATGCTCGATGCCACCGATATACAGGTCCACAGGCAGCCAGTAACGGGCCCGCTCATCGAGCATTGCCTTATCACTGCCCGGTGAGCAGAACCGGGCGTAATACCACGATGATTCCATGAAGGTATCAAAGGTATCGGTCTCGCGGGTTGCCGGTTCACCGGTTTCAGGATCGGTCGTCGTATAGAAAGACGGCATTTTCTTGATCGGTGAACCACCGTCACCCAACTCGACATCTTCCGGCAATACAATCGGCAGTTGCTCATCCGGTGCGCCGAAGGATCTGCCATCGCCGGAGGTAATGACCGGAATCGGCGCGCCCCAATACCTTTGCCGCGAAATCAGCCAGTCACGCAGCCGATAGTTCAGCTTCCGCTTGCCGTTACCGGCTGCCTCAAGGTCGGCAGCTATCGCGTCAAACGCCGCAGCCGAAGTCAGGCCCGTATATTTTCCCGAATTGACGAGGATGCCATGCGTCACAAATGCAGCGGTATCGATTTCGCATTCGGGTACAGGCTTTCCATCGGCGGCCGGTTCGATAACCTGCCTGATCGGCAGGCCATAGGCCCGGGCAAACTCCCAGTCGCGCTGATCGTGCCCCGGTACCGCCATGACGGCACCGGTGCCGTAACCGATCAGCACAAAATTTGCGACCCAGACCGGCACCAATTCTCCGGTAATCGGGTGTACCGCGTTAATGCCGAGTGAGCGGCCCTGTTTCTCCATCGTTTCCATCGCGGCTTCGGAAACGGCATTTTGCTGACAGCTGTCAATAAACGCCTGTAGCTCCGAATTTGCTTTGGCAGCCCGGATTGCCAGCGGATGTTCGGCTGCTACGGCCATATATGACACGCCCATCAGGGTATCGGGCCGGGTCGTATAAATACCGAGGACCTCGTTCGAATCCTCGATAGTAAATTCAACTTCCACCCCTTCGGAACGACCAATCCAGTTGCGCTGCATGGTCTTGACCGGCTCCGGCCAGTCCAGGTCATCGAGTTCGCTCAGTAATTCCTCGGCGTAATCGGTGATACGCAGAAACCATTGCGGGATTTCCCGGCGTTCGACCGGCGCACCGGACCGCCAGCCGCAGCCATCAATCACCTGCTCATTCGCCAGTACCGTCTCGTCAACCGGGTCCCAGTTAACGACCGCTTTCTTTTTATACGCCAGCCCCTTGTCGAGCATGCGCGTAAACAACCACTGCTCCCAGCGGTAATAGTCAGGATCACAGGTCGCAAGCTCACGGTTCCAGTCGTAACCAAACCCGAGTCGCTTGAGCTGGCCACGCATATAGTCGATGTTTTCACGCGTCCATTTTGCCGGTGGCATACCGTGCTTGATCGCCGCCCCTTCGGCGGGTAAACCGAATGCATCCCAGCCCATCGGCTGCATAACATTCTTGCCCTGCATACGCTGATAACGCGACACAACGTCACCGATCGTGTAGTTACGCACGTGGCCCATATGCAACTGACCACTCGGGTACGGGAACATACACAGGCAATAAAACTTCTCGCGCTCGGGGTCTTCAACGGCGTTAAACGTACCTTCAACCTCCCAAAAGTGTTGCGCTTGCGTTTCGACCTGTTCCGGATCGTAGGGTATGTCGGTCACTATTCCTTACTCTTTAATTGATTGGGGTCGAAGGATACACCGTGTGCCGATGATCCCCACGACCAGCATCAGGCAAATCAGCAGCACGGGCCAGTTACCGAAACGCACATAAGGTGTCGAGCCGGCATAGGGCTGGATGGCACCACTCAGCACATAAGGTTCAAACTGGGGGGCACGCGCAACGATCGTACCACTGGGTGAAATGATTGCCGTAATGCCTGTATTCGTCGTACGCAACATGAAGCGGCCGGTTTCGAGCGCGCGCATGCGGGCAATCTGCAGGTGCTGGTGGGCGGCGATCGAATCGCCAAACCATGCGTCGTTACTGACGTTAATCAGAATATTGGCCGCTGGCAGGAAACCGAGCTGTTCTGCGCCATAAGCATCTTCATAACAGATTGTCGGTGCGAGGCGCAGGTTACCGAGCGGTAGTGGAGACTGCTCGTCACTACCGGCCAGCGTGTCCTGATTCGGTAAATCCATGCTCCGCATCCAGCGACGGGCAAAATCCGGTACCGGAAAAAATTCGCCAAACGGTACGAGATGTCGTTTGTGGTACTGGTCAGTATGCTGGCCGAGCCCAATGATTGAATTGCGGTACTGGTTTCGATCACGGTCAAGCGTCAGGATACCGAGATAAATTTGCTGACCCTTTGCACGTGCCTGTACAGCAACCGAAGCAAGAAAGTCCTGTACCTGGCTGGCAAGCGCCGGCACTGCGACCTCGGGCCAGATCACCAGATCTGCGTCTTGCGCAAAGGTGAGGCGTTTGTATAGCTCAAGCGTCGGTCGAAGTTGTTCAGGTCGCCATTTTTGATCCTGCGTAATCGACCCCTGCACCAGGCTGACCTGCAGTGCATCGCCAACCGGTTTGATCCAGCGACTTTGTTCTGCCATGACGGTTGCGACAACAATTGCCGTGATCAATCCGGCAGCAGCGACACGTGCCTGCAACCCACCACGCATCAGGGTCAATAACCCGCCGGCCAGCATGACGGTAACGAATGATATGCCGTGCACGCCGGCAATCGGTGCCCACACGGCCAGCGGTCCATCGATCTGCCCGTAACCCAGCGTTAGCCAGGGGAAGCCGCTAAACAGGAAGCTGCGCAACCACTCAAAGCCGGTAAACAGCGCGGGCCACACCAGGCACCAGCGCAGCGCCGGCATCAGGCTGACTGCTGTGGCCGCTGCGGCCATAAGCGCCAGGTAGACCGCCATCACACAATACAGACCAAGCATCAGGATGCCGGCGATGATGACCGGTGCGCCGCCAAACAAGTGGATGCTGATGTATATCCAATAGGCCCCGGCTGCGAAGGCCGCAAACCCGAACCAGAACCCGCGCCAGGCTGCTTCACGCGGATGACAACCTTCACACAGGAACATCAAAATCGCGAGCAGCACAAAGGCCAACGGATACCAATTGAACGGTGCAAAGGCCAGCGGCAGCAACAAACCTGCCAGGCCGGCAGCCCAGCGACCCCAACGGGCAACCACCATGGATAAACTCAAGGTTCGGCCGTTGTCCCGGTATCGACCGGTGGCTCTTTGCGGGTCACCTCAAGGACATGTACCCGGCGACGGTCGGCCTGCACAACCCTGAACTCGAACCCGTCGAAGAACACGTGCTCGCCCCGCCGCGGCATGGAACCCAGTTCATGGATAATCAAACCACCGATCGTGTCATATTCCTCATCGCTGAATTCGGTACCAAAATATTCATTGAACTCATCAATACGAGTCAGCGCACGGACCTGGAAGAGTGAATCCGATTTTTTCTGGATCGGTTCAATCTCAAGCGGGTCATGTTCATCATCGATCTCACCGACAATTTCCTCGAGCACGTCTTCGATGGTCAGCAATCCGGCCGTACCCCCATATTCATCAACGACGATCGCCATGTGATTGCGGCTGACACGAAATTCCTTGAGCAATGTATTGAGCCGCTTGCTCTCGGGAATGAAAGTCGGCTGGCGCAGGAAGGGCCTGAGATCGAAGGTCTCGTCCGGACTGGACACAATATGGGACAAGACATCCTTGGCCAGCAGGATACCGACGACTTCATCCCGGTCTTCGCCAATAATCGGGAACCGGGAGTGACCGGACTCAACGATTATTTTAATGATCTCTTCTTTTGGCGTACCACGCTCGATGACGACCATGTGGGATCGCGGAATCATGACCTCGCGAACCTGAGCCTCAGACACTTTGAGCACACCACTCAGCATCGTCATCTCGTCGGCACTGATAATTTTGCTCCAGCGCTCATCGCGTAACAGCTTCAGCAGGCTATCCCTGGTCGGTACCGGATGATTAAACAAACCACGTAACCGCGACCACCAGTCCTGCAACTGTGTTTGTTCGTCTTTGTTATTACCGCTCATAGTCTGTTGTCAGTTATCTGTTCAGGATCAGCGTAGGGGTTGGCAAGGCCAAGTCCGCCAAGCACCCGAACCTCGAGGCTCTCCATACGCCCGGCATCCGCCTCTTGCTCATGATCGTAACCTATCAGGTGTAGCGTGCCATGTACGACCAGATGTGCCAGGTGGTCCACGGGGCGCTTACCCTGTTCCTCGGCTTCCCGACACGCCACCGGCAGACAAATGACCAGGTCACCAAGCTCCAGCTCAACATTCGGCATGACCAGTTCATCACCCGGGCCGGGGAATGCCAGTACATTCGTTGCTCCCGGCTTGTTGCGATACGAAAAATTTAATTCGGCGCTCTCATCTTCGCTTACCAGGCGCACCGTCACAATACCCGCAACCGGGCGACCGCCGACAGACAATGCTGCGCCAACCCAACTTGCCCAGTCCGCATCATCCGGCACACTGAACCCGGCATCTGCAAACTGCAAATCTACCTGCAGCACACCGCTGTCACTCATTGACCCGAATCATCCTGACGATCTGACGATGGTTTCGCTTCGTATTCTTCATAAGCCTCGACGACGCGCTGCACGAGATCATGGCGGACCACATCGCGGGCATTGAAAAATGTGAAGCTGACGCCGGGCACCTCGTCCAGTACGCGCAGGACGTGGCGCAGACCGGAGACCTGGCTGCGTGGTAAATCAATCTGAGTAATATCGCCCGTTACCACTGCACGCGAGCCGAAGCCCATGCGGGTCAGGAACATTTTCATTTGTTCGATGGTCGTATTCTGCGCCTCATCGAGAATGATGAAACTCTCATTCAGGGTGCGCCCGCGCATGAAGGCGAGTGGCGCAACCTCGATGATGTTGCGCTCGATCAGTTTGCTGACCCGATCAAAACCAATCATCTCGTAAAGCGCGTCATACATTGGGCGCAGATACGGATCGACCTTCTGCGCCAGGTCACCCGGTAAAAACCCCAGACGCTCACCGGCTTCAACGGCCGGACGAACCAGCACGATGCGCCGAACATGTTCCTGCTCAAGTGCCTCAACAGCGCAGGCGACGGCGAGATAGGTCTTGCCGGTACCGGCCGGACCGATACCGAAAGTCAGATCATGCCTCTTGATACCGTCGACATAAGCATGTTGATGTTTGCCGCGCGGACGAATCAACACTCGCCGCGTCCTGATCTGTCCGTCATCGGCCTCGGTGCGATCGGTGGTTTTGCCACTGGCGGGATCAGTGGCGGAATTTTTTTCTGCCATCGAAGACTCCTGCAAACTTAAATGGACCTGCTGAGGATCAAGACTTTCGTGACCGGCCCTTGCATACAATTTTTTGAGCACACGAATACCTTGTTGCACGGCCTGTTCCGAACCGATAACCCGAAAGTGATTGCCGCGATTGCGGATATGCACATCAAGCCGTTGTTCTATCTGGCGCAAGTGCTCATCGAGTTGCCCACACAGGTTAGCCAACACCTTATTGTCCAGCGGTTCGAGCAGAATCTCGAGACTTGTGTTTGCGTCTACCCTGGTCAAGTGGATTGTACCGGCACGTGCTGGCGTCCTCGCAGCGAATTGGGCAAGGCCTCGGAAATCTCGATCGCAACAAAGCTGCCGATCAATCCGGAATCGCCGGTAAAGTTGACCCAGCGATTATTCTCAGTCCTGCCGGCCAGCTGCTGTGGATCTTTACGGGATGGCTTTTCAACCAGTACCTTCTGCACGCTGCCGACCATACCCTGACTAATCTCCATGGCCTGCGCAGAGATCTGTGACTGCAAACGTGACAAGCGGACCAGTTTTTCTTCCCGCGACATCGGATCTGCCAAGGCAGCCGCCGACGTTCCCGGCCGGGGACTGTAGACAAAGCTGAACGACTGATCAAAACCTATTTCGGTCACCAGGTTCATCGTCTCCTCGAAGTCCTGATCCGTTTCCCCCGGAAAGCCAACGATGATGTCGGTTGAAAGGCTGATGTCCGGGCGCACCTCGCGCAACGCGCGAATCTTCTGCTTGTATTCGAGTGCCGTATAGCGGCGTTTCATCAACGCCAGAATGCGATCACTGCCACTCTGAACCGGCAAGTGCATATAGTTGGCAAGTTGCGGAATTTCGGCATAGGCCCGGATCAGGCGATCGCCGAACTTGACCGGGTGCGAGGTCGTGAAGCGAATCCGCTCAATCAACTCGATACGTGCAACATGTTGTAACAGCATTGCCAGATCCACAACCTCACCGTTGCGTACTCCATCCCGATAGCCGTTAACGTTCTGCCCCAGCAGGTTGACCTCCCTGACACCCTGCGTGGCGAGACGTTCGATCTCGGCAACGACATCGTCGAGTGGCCGGCTGATTTCCCGGCCACGCGTGTAGGGCACGACACAAAAACTGCAAAACCGGCTGCAGCCTTCCATGATCGACACGAACGCGGTGGGGCCTTCCGCACGCGGCTGCGGTAAATGATCAAACTTTTCGATCTCGGGAAAACTGACGTCGACAACGGGGTGGCGTTCAGCGCGCGCACGCTCCACCATAGCGGGCAGCCTATGCAAGGTCTGTGGACCGAACACGATATCAACCACCGGCGCACGTTTTGCCAACGCGTCGCCTTCCTGACTCGCCACACAGCCACCGACACCAATGACCAGTTCAGGTCGCCGCTCTTTCAGCTGTCGCCAGCGACCCAGTTCAGAGAACACTTTTTCCTGCGCTTTCTCACGAATGGAGCAGGTATTCAGCAGCAGGACATCGGCATCTTCGGGATTGTCCGTCAATTCCAGCCCATGACTGTCATTGAGCACGTCCAGCATCTTGCTGGAATCGTACTCATTCATCTGACAACCAAAAGTTTTAACGTACAACTTGCCTGGCATACCCAGGGAAGGAATTTCCCCCTCCAATATCGTTATCAGACCCTAGCGTAAGAAGCCCATACTTTCCAGCTTCACAAGAATACGGTGTGCAGCCAGATCAGGACTCAGGTCAGCCGTATCTATGTAAACCTCAGGATTCTCCGGAGCTTCGTAAGGATCGGAAATACCGGTGAACTCCTTGATGATGCCGGCACGAGCCTTCGCATACAGGCCCTTGCGATCACGCTGCTCACAAACCTCGACCGAGGTTGCAACATGAACTTCGACAAAACCACCGAAAGCCTCGTTCATTTCACGCACGGCACGGCGAGTTGAAGTATACGGTGCAATCGGTGCACAGATCGCGATACCGCCGTTCTTGCAGATCTCTGAAGCAACATAGCCGATACGCGTGATGTTCAGGTCGCGATGTTCTTTAGAGAAACCGAGTTCGCTCGACAGAGTCTTACGCACATGGTCGCCGTCGAGCAAAGTAACCGGACGATCCCCCGTTTCGAGCAACTTGACGAGTAACGCGTTAGCGATTGTAGACTTGCCGGAACCGGATAAACCGGTAAAGAAAACAGTAACGCCCTGCTTGTGACGCGGCGGATAAGACTTGCGCAACGCCTCGACAACCCTCGGATAAGAAAACCATGCCGGGATTTCAAGGCCTTGCTGCAAGCGACGACGGAATTCCGTACCGGAAATATTAAGCACGGTCTGATCGTCTGTGGTCTGATCGATCGGCATGTATTCGGCACGCTCCTCGACATAAACCATTAACTGGAACGGCACCATCGTGATGCCCAGTTCATCCGCATACTCCTTCATCATTTCCTGCGCATCGTACGGACCGTAAAACGGTTCGTCGTTCGAATCGTTACCCGGACCGGCATGGTCACGGCCTACGATGAAGTGCGTGCAGCCATAATTCTTGCGAATCAGTGCATGCCACAGCGCCTCCCGCGGGCCTCCCATGCGCATCGCAAGATTCAGCAGGCTCAGGCCCGTCGTCTGCTCAGGGTATTGCTCGAGCAGGTGCTCATAGCAACGTACGCGCGTGTAGTGATCAATATCACCGGGCTTGGTCATGCCGACGACCGGCTGGATCAACAGGTTTGCTTCATGTTCCTTCGCGGCAAGGAAAGTCAGTTCCTGATGCGCACGGTGCATCGGGTTGCGGGTCTGGAACGCAACGACCTTGCGCCAGCCCAGCTTCTTGAAACGAGCCCGCATCTCGGCCGGCGTATCCCGCAGTGCCTTGAAGTCGTAGTGCACCGGTGCCTCGACACCTTTAAGTTTGCCGCCGATGTAGACCGGGCGGGCAATGTTCAGCAGATAGTTCACGGCCGGGTGTTTGACGTCTTCGCTACCAAACACGAGTTTTGCTTCGCGCACCTTGTCCGGTGTCCAGTTATCGCTGACTTCGAGCGTTGCGATCAAAACACCTTCCTTGTCGCGCAACGCAATCGTCTCGCCCTCAGCGAGTGAACCGGCAAACTCCTCGGTCACATCAAGCGTAATCGGCATCGGCCACAGGATGCCATTCGGCAAGTGCATATCCTTGACCACCGCATCGTACTCGGCTTCGGTCAAAAATCCGTCGAGCGGCGAAAATGCACCGTTCAACAGTAATTCAATATCACAAACCTGTCGGTCGGTCAGATCCCATGATTTATAGTCCCGACCCCGTTGCTTTTCCTGCTCGGCCTCTGCCTCGCCCAGGTAAAGATCTTTTAATTCGCCACCATGTGGTTCTTTAAACGCACCCATTATTTTATTTCCTGATTTTCCTTAATATCTGTTTTTACTGATTCATGACAAAACCGGCGTACCGTGAACGGTACGCCGGTTTTGTCATGCATAAATTTTAATGCTGTGTCTGACTCAGAACGGGATACCGTCGTCGAATTCCGGTTCGGGCTGCGGTGCAGCCGCGGCGGGTCTCGCCGCTGACCCCTGGTAGCCGCCCTGGGCAGATGCATCCATGCCGGCGCCACCACGGCTACCGAGCATCTGCATCTCGCGAACCTTGATCTCGGTCGTATAGCGATCCTGACCTTCTTTGTCCTGCCACTTGCGAGTTTGCAGTTCGCCCTCGACGTAGATCTGCGAACCCTTTTTCAGGTATTCGCCGGCAATCTCCGCGAGACGATTGAAAAATACAAGCCGGTGCCACTCGGTTTTCTCAACTTGCTCACCTGTCTGCTTGTCTTTCCAGGCAGCCGTTGTTGCCAGGCTGCAATTCACTACGGCACCACCGCTCGGCATGTAACGAGTATCCGGATCCTGTCCAAGATTGCCGACCAAAATGACTTTATTTACGCCGCGTGCCATTGCAAATCCCCGTAACTTATTGATTTAATTAATAATTATAGAATTTCCCTCTGCAGCCATCGCGCGAGGGGGGCATATTGTATGCCCACAACCGGAAAAAGACACCATCGAATCTTGCATAAGACCATAAATTTAAGTAATAGCCGCCCGGGACGTGTAAAAGTCCGTTTTTAGCACCCCTTTTTGGTTGAAATTCTGAAAAGACGTATAGTTAATGGTTCGCCCCACAACCGGGCATTTTGACAAGGCATAAAGACCCTGGACCATGAAAACCATTAGTATCCGCGGTGCCCGAACCCATAATCTTCAGAACATCGATCTGGATTTGCCCCGTGACCAATTAATCGTTATCACCGGTTTATCTGGTTCAGGTAAGTCATCGCTGGCCTTTGACACGATTTATGCAGAGGGGCAACGGCGCTATGTCGAATCCCTGTCAGCCTATGCCCGCCAGTTCCTGTCGATGATGGAGAAGCCGGATATCGACCATATTGAGGGCCTGTCGCCGGCCATCTCGATCGAACAGAAATCAACTTCGCACAACCCACGTTCGACGGTCGGTACCGTAACCGAAATTTATGACTACTTGCGGCTGCTGTTTGCCCGCGCCGGCCGGCCCCGTTGTCCCGATCACGACGAGGATCTCGCTGCACAGACGATCAGCCAGATGGTCGATCAGGTCATGGCATTCAAGCCTGATACACGGCTTATGATGCTCGCTCCCGTCGTACAGGATCGTAAAGGTGAACATGTACAGCTACTGGCCGGCCTGCAATCACAAGGCTTCGTCCGGGCGCGGATCGACGGCGAAGTATACGAACTGGATGACCCGCCGAAGCTCGACCTGCGTCGCAAACACACCATTGAGGTCGTCGTTGACCGTTTCAAAATCCGTGCAGACCTCGCATTGAGACTTGCCGAGTCGTTCGAAACCACGCTTAAACTTGCCGACGGCCTGGTGAAAATAGCTCCCATAGATGGCCACGGTGAAGAACTGCTGTTTTCCGATCGCTTTGCCTGTCCGATTTGCAGCTACAGCATCTCTGAGCTGGAACCACGATTGTTCTCTTTTAATAATCCGGTCGGTGCCTGCCCGAGTTGTGATGGCCTGGGTGTTCGCCAATTCTTCGATGCCGACCGGGTCGTCAAGCAACCGCAACTCAGCCTGGCCGGTGGCGCAATCCGTGGCTGGAACCGGCGTAATGCGTATTACTTCCAGCTGATCCAGTGCCTGGCCGGACACTACGGCTTTGACGTCGAGACGCCATTTGAGGAACTCGACGAACCCATCCGCGCCATACTGTTGACCGGCAGCGGCGATGAAGAAATTGAATTTCATTACCGCAGCCCACGCGGTGCCCAGGTCAAACGGACACATCGTTTCGAGGGCATCCTGCCGAACCTCGAACGACGCTACCGGGAAACCGATTCGACGATGGTCCGCGAGGAACTCGCCAAGTATCTGAGTGTCCAGGAATGCCCGAACTGCCACGGAACCCGACTGAATACCGCCGCACGTAATGTCTTTATCAGTGATCGGTCAATCCCGGAAATTACCTCGATGTCTATCAGCCAGGCACTCGCATTTTTTGATGACCTGAAACTGACCGGCTGGCGCGGCGAGGTGGCGGCCAAGATCTTCAAGGAAATTCGTGATCGCCTGAAGTTTCTTGGCGATGTCGGCCTCGAATACTTAAGCCTGGATCGCAGCGCGGAAACTCTGTCGGGTGGTGAAGCACAACGCATCCGGCTGGCAAGTCAGATCGGTTCGGGCCTGGTCGGCGTCATGTATATCCTTGATGAACCATCCATCGGCCTGCATCAACGCGATAACCGGCGCCTGCTGAATACACTGGTCCACTTACGAGATCTCGGCAATACTGTCATTGTTGTCGAGCACGATGCCGAAGCGATCCTGTCTGCAGATCATGTTGTAGATCTTGGTCCCGGCGCCGGCATTCATGGCGGAGCAATCGTTGCCGAGGGAACCCCGGCGGACATACTGAAAAATCCGGCCTCGCTGACAGGACAATACCTGTCGGGCCGCACACAAATTGATATGCCGCAAACCCGTTGCCCGGTTGATCAGCAACTGATGCTGACCATCAAGGGTGCGCACGGCAACAACCTGCAACAAATCGATGTCAATATTCCGCTGCGCGTCATGACCTGTGTAACCGGCGTATCCGGATCAGGCAAGTCGACACTGATTAACGACACCTTGTATAAAGCCGCCGCCGAAATCATCAATAAAAGCAGCCATGATCCGGCGCCGCACAGCCAACTCACCGGACTTGAACACGTCGATCGCATTATTGAGATCAGTCAGAAACCGATCGGACGTACCCCGCGTTCCAACCCGGCGACTTATTCAGGCCTGTTTACCGCCGTCCGCGATCTGTTTTCCGGCACCCAGGAAGCGCGTTCACGCGGACTGAAGCCCGGCCGTTTCAGTTTCAATGTCAAGGGCGGCCGCTGCGAACCATGCCAGGGTGACGGTCTCATCCGCGTCGAGATGCATTTCCTGCCGGATGTCTATGTGCCGTGTGATGTCTGCAAGGGACAGCGGTATAACCGCGAAACTCTCGAAATCAAGTACAAGGGGAAAAACATCCACGAAGTTCTCGACATGACCGTCGAGGACGCCCATGAATTCTTCAAGAATGTGCCGGTTATTGAGCGCAAGCTACAGACGCTGCTCGATGTCGGATTGTCATACATAAAGCTTGGACAGAATGCGACGACCCTGTCAGGTGGCGAAGCACAGCGAGTCAAACTTGCCAAGGAGTTGTCCAAGCGTGCGACCGGCAATACCTTATATATACTCGATGAACCAACAACCGGCCTGCACTTTCATGACATCGCTCATCTGATCGAAGTATTGCAACGACTGCGTGATCAGGGCAATACCATCGTTGTCATCGAGCACAATCTCGACGTCATCAAAACAGCGGACTGGATCATCGACCTCGGGCCTGAAGGTGGTGATGGGGGTGGCCTGCTCGTTGCCGAGGGCACACCGGAAACGGTTGCGACAAACCCGAAATCGTTCACGGGTCAGTACCTGGCACCTATCCTGAAACAGGAAAATAAAGACCGGATGCGTAAGACCGGGTAATTTCGAGGCAATATCCATTGCGCCATGGCCGCCTGCTCTACCCTAATGGGCGAATGCCGACAGCAGCACGGACCTCGGCGATGAACGGCACGGCAACTTCCCTGGCTCGAACGGAACCTTTTTTAAGGACACGCTCAATATGCCCGGGATCAGCAAGCAATCGATTGTACTCTTCACGGGCGCCCGACAAGTGTTCATTAAGGTACTCAAATAATTCCTGCTTGAGATCGCCCCAGCCAATGCCATCGGCAAAACGTTGCCTCATCATTTCGACTTCTGCTTCGCTCGCAAAGGCCTGATAGATTTCGAATAAGGCGCACCCTTTGGTTTCCTTGGGCTCACCAGGCTCCAGTGAATTAGTTTTGATCTTCATGATCAATTTACGAAATTTTTTCTCGGCCACGAACAAGGGGATGGTGTTGTTATAACTCTTGCTCATCTTGCGCCCATCGAGACCGGACAACACGGCCGTATTGTCGTCAATAACAGGCTCAGGCAGAACAAACAGTTCCTTAAAATTATGATTAAAGCGCTGCGCGATATCCCGCGCCATCTCGACGTGCTGCTTCTGATCCTTGCCGACCGGAACCCGGTGCGCATTGAATAACAGGATATCGGCAGCCATCAGCACCGGGTAACTGAATAGCGCCATCGTGATGCCTTTGTCAGGTTCATGCGAGCCACTTTCCTCGTTAACTGCGACCGCAGCCTTGTAGGCATGCGCGCGGTTCATCAGGCCCTTTGCCGTGACCGCATTCAGGATCCACGTTAATTCCGGAATCTCCGGAATATCCGACTGCCGGTAGAAAATAGCCCGATCAGTATCCAGTCCCAACGCGAGCCAGGTTGCCGCGATTTCCAGGCTGGACTGATGAACTGATTCCGGAGCCTGGCTCTTGACGAGCGCATGATAGTCGGCGAGGAAATAGAATGAGTTTGCATCATCATTATGGCTTGCCGCAATCGCAGGTCGTATGGCACCGGCGTAATTTCCGAGGTGCGGGGTACCGGTCGTGGTCACGCCGGTTAACACAGTATTCCTGAGGGTTTCGTTGTTCATGGGTAAATTATAGAGTAGTCGAATGGCAACAACAGCAGCTAATCAATTCCTCGCAGCTTTGTATCCGGCCCATCTCGATATCGTCAAGGCACGTTACGATGAAGCGCTGGCCGCCACGGGTTACGACGCCATTGCTATCGGCGCCGGTGCCGAGATCTTCTTCTTCCTGGACGATCAGGGCTATCCATTCAAGCCCAACCCCCATATCCTGCAATGGCTGCCACTGCTGCAACATCCTGAGTCGGTGTTGCACTATCGACCGGGCGAGAAACCCCGATTGCTCGTCCACCAACCCGATGATTATTGGTTCGCACTACCTGCACTGCCGGGCGAAACGTGGGCACAGCATTTCGACATCATGGCGCTGCCGCTGTTAAGCGATATCGACCAGGTACTTAATAAGTCGCAGGACTCTGTAGCCTACCTTGGCGATACGTCGCAATGGCGTCATGATCCACCCGTTGCGGACCGGAACCCGGATAAACTACTTACGCATTTGCATTATTACCGTCCATTTCGTACCGGATACGAAGTTGAATGCATCCGCCAGGCAACGGCCCTGGCCGTACCCGCACACCGGGCTGCCGAACAGGCATTTCGCGCCGGAGCTGCGGAATATGACATCCTGCTCGCGTTTCTTGCCGCGAGCCGGTGTACCGAAAACGAACTGCCGTATCCGGCCATCATCGCAAAAAATACGCATGGTGCCGTGCTGCATTATCAGCACTACGAACGTGAACCGGGCGATAGCAATAGTCTGCTCATCGACGCGGGCTGCAGTTGCAATGGCTATGCCAGTGACATCACGCGTACGTACAGTTATGGCCCTGGTGATTTTCAGGATCTCATTGACGGCCTGGACGACATTCAGCGCCAACTCGTCAGCCAGATTGCGCCGGATATATCCTTTGTGGATTTGCATGCCTCGGCACACGAGGCCATCGGCTCGCTGCTGCAGGCCACGGGTATTGTCAGTACCGCAATTACAGACCCGGTCGAAGCCGGCATCACGGCCGCTTTCTTTCCGCACGGTCTGGGTCACTACCTGGGGCTGCAGGTTCACGAAGTCGGCAGCTCATATGCAGACACAGCCGGCACTGAGACAGAACGCTCTGCACGCTACCCGAAACTCCGACTAAACCGAACGCTGGAAACAGGCCAGGTCCTGACCATCGAACCGGGCCTCTACTTTATTGACTCATTGCTGGACGAGCTACGCACCCAACCCGCCGGAAAAGCTATCAATTGGGAAAAAGTGGCTCACCTGAAAAAATTTGGTGGCATCCGGATCGAAGACAACGTCCTGGTCACTGACGACGGACAGGAAAACCTGACCCGACCGGTTTTCGAATTGTGAAGGTGCCCCTGTCAAGATCCGCCACTTCCGGCTAACTGTACCCGTGCCCCAAACATCCCCCCGACTGCAACGTCCCGCACCCGCCAATCATCCAGCCCCTCCCGCTCGGCACCATTAAAAGCCCCCTCACCCAGTCGGCCGACTTCAGCCGACAATGAATCAGTCTCGAGTGACATGAGAAAGAACCCCTCACCATGCTGCTCCAGGTGAGCGGCCGGTATCGTACCTGTTCGCGTCGGCTGCACGAGTACAATCCATGTTTGCCCGAGGTTAAATCGTGCGATGGCCACACCACGCTCAGCCAGTTGATCGTGGGACGTTACTTCGCGATCAAGAATCCGTTCCCAGGTGGGAATTGCGGATGCCAAATCCCGAACGATGAAATTAATATGATGGACACCATTAACCATGCTGCTGCCCCCGGTCTGATCCTGAAAAACTTATGTAAAAATAACACATTATGAAAATATCACCGCACAGTGACGAGAGTACAATATGGCAACCTGAACGGGTTGCCGATCTGCTAGATTATCGCTCTCTGAATTTCCACAAGACCCTGAGAATACAATTGACCCAGCACAAAGATAAGCTGCCACCCATGCTGCTGATAGCCATGCTCGCCTGTACCTGTCTTACGGCGTGCGACCCGTCGCAGCAGGATTCCTCCGGCAGCCCGTTTGGTCGCAGCGGACCGGTCATGGTCATCGCCAAACCAGTCATGACCCAGCGTTATATTGATCGATTCACAGCGCTTGGAACGGCCCGTGCAAACGAATCCATTGAAGTCACATCACGAATATCCAGTGTCGTCACACGAATTGCCTTCACCGAAGGACAACGGATTAATACCGGTGACCTGCTCATCGAACTCGACAATGCCGAAATTCATGCCAACCTGAATATTGCTGAAGCATCGCTGCAACAAAAACGCAGCCAGTTCCGTCGCAGCAGTACGCTGGGGAAAACTCGTGTCGTATCGGATGCAGAACTTGAAGAACTGGAAGCCGGCGTACAGATGGCCGAGGCCGAAGTACGCGCGGCACAAGCCCGGCTGGATAATAGTTATATAAGAGCCCCGTTTTCCGGCACCGTGGGCCTTCGCCGTGTCAGCCTCGGCAATCTCGTTGGCCCGGACACAATTATCACGACACTCGATGACGCAGAAACGATCAAACTCGAATTCACGATCCCCGAGTCTTTCCTGTCCAGCCTAGGGAAAGGCATGACAATAGTTGCCACCAGCGCTGTTTACCCAAACAAACCATTCACCGGCACCGTCAGTTCGATTGACTCGCGTGTAGATCCTGTGACCCGTTCGTTAACAATCATTGCCGTCATTCAGAACGACAGTAACCTGATAAAGCCCGGCATGTTTCTGACCGTCGATCTCGAAACAGAACGCAGTGATGTATTGCTGATCCCCGAGGAAGCGCTTATCCCACGCCAGGGCCGCCAGTTTGTTTTTATCATTGAAGATGGCCGCGCCATAGAGAAACAGGTTGAACTTGGAGTACGCGCACCCGGTCTTGCCGAAATTCGCAGCGGCCTGACGGTCGGCGATGTCCTGATTACCGAGGGAGTACAGAAAGTTCGCAGCGGGGCACAGGTTGAGGTCCTGAGTTCCTCATAGCCACCGGCTGTTGAATAACCCTTGGCCCCAGAATAAAAATATGTTCATCTCCGATATCAGTGTCCGACGCCCGGTCTTCGCAGCTGTTATCAGCCTTGTGCTCGTGATCCTCGGCCTGCTGGCAATCGACAGGTTGTCCGTTCGTGAATATCCTGATGTAAGTCCACCGGTGTTATCGATTGTTACGAATTACCGTGGAGCCTCAGCCGAAGTCATCGAACGCCGTATCACAAAGGTGATCGAAGATGAGATTGCCGGCATTGCAGGTATAGAAAAACTCAAATCAACCAGCCAGGACGAATACTCGAATATCACGGTCGAATTCAATATCGAACGTGATATTGATGGCGCTGCGAATGACGTACGTGAGCGCGTATCGAGGATTCTGAGTTTATTGCCTGAAGAGGCCGACTCCCCCCAGATCACGAAAGAAGACATCAACATGGATGCGTCGATCTATATCGACATATCAAGCGAAAACCGAAGTGTCATGGAACTCACCGATTTTGCTGAGCGAAATATTGTCGATCGGTTATCGGTGGTACCCGGGGTTGCAACCATCAGGATGAGCGGCGCACGACGAATAGCGATGCGTATCTGGCTTAATCGAGAAGCGCTCGCGGCTCGTAATCTGACGGTACAGGACGTCGAGAACACACTACGCCGTGAGAATGTCGAGCTACCGGCCGGGCGGATTGAATCGACTGAACGGGAATTCAGCCTGCGTACCGACAGCGAACTGAAGACCCCCGAGGATTTTGCCAACCTTGTTATTTCACAGACGGCTGACAAACGTATTGTACGCCTCAATGATGTCGCCGAAGTACGCATTGAGCCGGAAAGCACCCGCCGGGTTGCGCGCTCAAACACAGTACCGGGCATGAACCTCGGTATCATCCCGCAGTCTCAGGCCAACATCCTGTCAGTCAACCAGGGAGTGCTCGCCGATCTTGACAAGATCCGCCAGCATATTCCGGATGATATCGAGATTACGACCGCTGTCGATTTCTCCGTGTTCATTCGCGAATCGATGAAACAAGTACTCAAGGCGCTGGGCGTCGCACTCGCAATGGTGCTGCTGGTGATCTTTGCCTTTCTCGGCTCCATTCGCGCGACGATGATACCGGCGCTGACGATACCGATTGCGATCATTGCATCATTCATCGTTATGGCGATATTTGGCTACTCTATTAATACGCTGACGCTACTTGGCCTGGTGCTGGCAATTGGGCTGGTTGTCGACGATGCGATTGTCGTACTCGAAAATATTGTCCGCCACATTGAGAAAGGCCAGCCAGCACTGCTCGCCGCAATCAACGGTACTCGAGAAATTGGCTTTGCCGTCGTCGCCACTACCGTGGTGCTGGTTTCTGTATTCATCCCGATCTCATTTATGAGTGGCAAAATCGGCCGGTTATTTGGCGAATTTGGCATCTCACTTGCGGCAGCCATTAGTTTCTCAACATTAATTGCGCTTACACTCGTGCCAATGCTGGCGTCGAAGGCCTTTGAGAAGGGTATACAACGTAAAATACTCGCCCGCACAATTGACAACTTTTTCAAGTGGCTGACAGGCAAGTATCGAGTCCTGATTACTTTAATTATCCAGCGCTCCTGGCTGGCATTACTCGTCATCATCGGTATCACGGCCGGTAGCGCCGCATTGTTCCTGTCGCTTCCGGAAGAATATGCGCCCACTGAGGATCGCGGCCTGCTGTTCAGCTGGCTGCGAGCTCCCGAGGGAGCAACACCGGACTACATGGACCGTCAACTTCGCCAGTTTGAAGAACCGGCGATGGGCCTCGTCGAGCGCGGTTATGCACGGCGCGTACTCGTTCGCTCCGGCATGTCGGGTGAAGGCGGCGACGTCAACACGGCATTTATCTATATGCCGCTGGCACCATGGAGCGAACGTGATCGGGTCGCCGCAGAGCTGGCCATGGAATTGCGCGGCCAGGTGTCGCGTATTCCGGGGGCTATTATCATGGTCATGCTGCCACCCAGCCTCAATATCTGGACCTCTGGTCAGCCCTTGTCGATCGTACTCGGTGGCACCGACTACGAAGAAATTGCAGATTGGCGGGACAGGATTCTTAACCGGGTCCGCAAGGAAAATCCAAAAATTATTGGCATGCGTTCTGATTACTTTGAGAGCAAACCTAAGATAAATGTCTCGATTGACCGTAACCGGGCTGCCGATCTCGGTGTGTCGCTGACCGAGGTTGGCCGCACCCTCGAAACACTGCTTGGCTCGCGTAATGTCACCACATTTGTCAACCATGGTGAAGAGTACAACGTGCTGCTTCAGGCTCAGCCGGAAGACCGGGCAACGCCTTCTGATCTTGAAAATATTTATGTGCGCTCCCAGGTAACCGGAGAACTTATACCACTGGCAAATCTCATCGAACTGACTGAGACATCCGGACCAAAGGAGCTCAGACGCTTCGACCGACAGCGCTCGATTGGCCTGACTGCTTCACTCGAACCTGGCTACTCACTGGGCGAGGCGCTGGACTATATGGAAGGAATGATTGCCGAGGAAATATCGAGCGAGCTGATGCTTGGTTATGACGGAGAATCCTATGAGTTCAAGCAGGCCGGCAATGCTATTTACTTCGCCTTTGCATTGGCGCTGCTGATCTCATTTCTTGTCCTTGCCGCCCAGTTCGAGAGCTTTCGTCACCCGGTCATTATCATGTGCACGGTACCACTCGCACTATTCGGTGGTCTGATTGGTCTTACCCTGCTTGATTCATCGATCAATGTTTACAGCCAGATAGGCGCCATCATGCTGATCGGCCTGGCTGCCAAGAACGGTATCCTGATCGTAGAATTCGCGAATCAACTGCGTGATCGAGGCGAAGAATTTCATGCGGCCATCATTGATGCAGCCGCAATCCGGCTACGACCGGTTGTCATGACAAGCCTGTGTACAGCCGGAGGCGCGGTACCCCTGATACTTGCATTTGGTGCCGGCGCGGAATCCAGACGTACGATCGGAGCTGTCGTTTTCTACGGCGTCACGATCTCGGTCGTACTGACGCTGTTCCTGATTCCACCCATCTACGCGCTGCTGGCACGCAAGACCAAATCACCGGAGCATGTCTCACGACTCATAAAAGAACTTGAGAAACAGACAGCGGGACAGTCGGCTGATCAGAACTGAGCCTGATCAGCACTCCGCACTTTAATAGGCGGCAAGAAATTGCAGCACATCCTGTTTCAACACTGGTGTTTGTTCGTGGCGCATATTTAAAAAACCATGTTGCGCTTGCGGGTAAATCTTGCGCTCTACCGGAATGCCCCGGCTCTCTAGTTCTTGCGCATAAAAATCTGATGAACCGCACAGAAAATCAATATCCCCACCGCCAAGAAAACAGGGCGGATGATTTTTCCAGGCCAGATCCATTGGCGTAATTGCATTCTCCGGCGCAATTGGACCTGGCTGTAAAACTTCAGGCCCGCCATAACTTTGCAGAAATAGCCTGACAACCGGCTTGACCTGTGCAGGATCATCACCAAGCAAAGTTTCCCGTTCCAGCAAGCCGTAAATCGATACGACTGAAGCGGGACACAACAAATCATCCGGTAGAAAATCACTCCCCACACAGGGCAACAGTTCCGGATTGCTGTAAAGCACACCGTACATGGCAGCAAGATTAGCGCCGGCTGAATCGCCCATCATATGTACACGGCTGATCTTCGGATGGTGTTGTTTGATCCATGCCACGGCTTTTAGTATCGACTGCAACAACAACGGATGAGGATGCTCCGGCGCCAACGGATACCCCAGGTTAAATACCGCGTAACCGACGTTACACAGAAACTGAAGATCTGCCGGATAGTAGCGCTTATTACCGGCGATCCAGCCACCGCCATGTATATAGAGAACAGCCTCCTGTGGCTTCAGAGTCGGATCTTCAGGCAACAGGCGATCCAGCCATTCTTTGCGATGTGCGCCATAACTAAACTCGCTCTTTTGAACCGGGATACTCCTTTTGCGAAATGAAAGGGCGCCAAATGCAGCTGCAGACACTCCCCGCACCAGTTTTATGCCTATTAACTGTCGCGTTGATAATGACTGCAAAGCTTACTGACCCTTTTTAGCGCAGAACAAGTCTTCATCAATCCCTAAAGCGGCCAAGGTATATATTTGCCAACAGAATAAAACTCCCCAGCAATATTCCGCCTACACCAATACCAGTGAACAACTTCGTGAAAATATGTTCGTGAGCGACACCGCGACCGAGAGAAGGCGCCAGGATAAACATGCTCAGCCATGCCAGTGGATAAAAGCTGCCGAGCCCTATCAGAATCGACGAAATTTGCTTCATCCGGGCTCGTAAATCAGAGTACATGATCAGGATAATTAGCCCCAGGCAGAAAGCTGCGATGCCACCCGCATGAAAGTGAGTCCGCTGAGCATATCTCCAAATTTTATCCTTGCTCTTCTCGTCGTGAACCTCAGGATGAGCCGCAATACCCTCAGCGACATAATTCTTATAAACATCTTCATTCACCCCAAATGAAATACCGAGAGCAATATTAAAAAACAGACCCAGTAAAATAATAGCGAGACCAACTTTAATATTAGAAAGTTCAGCTGACATCAGTAACACTCCTGTACCACGAAATATTTATTTAAATAACCACCATAGCAAGTGCCAAGGCCGCTGGCAGCGCCTGAACAAACAAAATCTTTCTATTGGCCGTTATAGCTCCAAAAATTTCTGCCACCACAATACATCCAAGAAAGAAAATCTTAATTGCCATGCCTGCGGAACCAAGACTCAGTCCCCACACAAGCCCTGCAGCTAAAAAACCATTGTATAACCCCTGATTCATTGCCAGCGATTTTGATGCATTCGCAGATTCCTGACTCATCCCAAATGTTCGCAAACCTAAAGGCTTGTCCCAATAAAACATCTCCAGAATAAGAAAATAGATATGTAAAAGGGCAACAAACCCAATCAATGTATTGGCAATAATCGTCATTCTATCCACCTGCCACAGCCTATCGATAATGACTGCTTGCCATCAAGTTAGTTAGCTTTCTTTACTAAGATGCCGCAGCTTATGCGCGTGCTCTTCCCAGTTTTTTCCATCGAATTGATCGATAGTGATGTTCTCTGGCATGGGATCCAGACAGCGAACATTAATATCATAACCATCCGGATTTGATCTTGGAATATAAAACGCCTTTATGCCACATGTGCGACAGAAATAGTGCTGTGCTACCCCGGTATTGAAGGTGTAAGTCCTAAGGGAGTCCTGACCCTGCACAAGCCTGAACGCTGATTTTGGCACGATAAGATGTATATAGCCGCTCATTTGGCAAATTGAGCAGTTGCACTCCTGGCAGACAAGCTTTTCAGCAGCCTCGATCTCAAATCCAACGGCTCTACAGTGACAATGACCTGAGTAAAACATTATGAGACACCTCTAAATCCTGACACTCACTTAGCATAACAATGAAAAACTGTGACCATCAGCCCTACGCAACAACAACGTCTTTGTACTTCCGGTCAAATGCCAATAAATCTTACTTGCCTCGCGTCATAACTGCCTGCACCACTCGCACTCGATTCATTTCCAGATTACTGAGCATATTGCTGAACTTGGTTTTTGCATCATCGCCCATCAATATGTGCAGCCCAATCGGGGCCCAGCCCTTATCCTGCACCTGTTCCACAACTGTTCGAAAGAAAGCTGTCGATTCGCTGGTTTTATCTTCCCATTGCACATGAATATATTCCAGACTGGACAATACAGATCGGAGATCTTCAACAGCAATCAAATGACTAACTGACTCATCAGCGGCCCACGGAACCGGGTATTGTAAATCTTCATTAGCGCCGGAAAAAATGTCATGAAATACCAACTGCCCGCCGGGCTTCAATACCCTTGTAATTTCACTATAAAAGCCGGCCTTGTCAGCAATATTCATCTGTACATGTTCTGTCCAGACGATATCAAAGCTCTGGTCGGCAAACGGTAACGCGAGCGCACTACCCTGATGAAAAACAGTTTTTGCCATTAATCCGGTTCTGGCTGACAGCATCCTGGCAATTCGACAGTATTCTTCAGTCAGGTCCAGCCCGACAACGTCACAACCAAAGGCAGTTGCCAGATAACGACTGGTACCGCCCAAGCCGCAACCCACATCCAGCAACGAATGTTCCGAGCGGATCTTTGCCCATTGTGCCAGCTCTTCGGTGGCCTTACGGCCACGTATATGGAACTCGTCGACCGCAGCCAGATCATCAACAGTCAGGTCATCCGGATCCTTACCTGCCGCTTTAAGGGCCGCAAGGATCTGTTCTTCAAGTTCAGGTTTGGTGTAATGCTCCGAGACACTGCTGTCGGAAGCCGACATCTTATTCATACTCCTTACCAGACATAAATAACTATCAGAGAAAATAACCTTGCGAATTACGTTTAAATATTTTCGCGCTGGTGAGGAATTATAAATTTCTATCTTTTAGAAGCACCTTCAGCATATCCCACCAACTTACTATACCAATCGGTGTATGCTGACATGAAATAATCAAGAGTATTTAGCATGCAACCTGATCCAGCCTGGCAAGGACCAATCGCTTTTCACGAAATGCTATTTGGGACCTGGTTATCCTATATCGTTCTCGTATTAATATGGGAAAAGCTTCTGGGCCTGGCACTACATGAATGGAAATATGTTCTTCTAACCTGCTTGGGGTCCAGTTTTTTTGTTATAAATCATTATCTTAACTATGCGCCTTTTTATTATTGGCTGATCGGCAGTCACACGATGCTATTTGTTTTTATTTGGTACTGGCTGGGCGTACGCAACAGGCGGCGTTCCATACTGTTCAAATGTATTGCTCTATTGCTGCCGATCGCATATACATTTCTCTATATCGGATTTGAAATGTCAGCAAGGTTTGCGGTTCACCAGGGCTTACATGAAATCTGGGTTTTAGCGGCGGCTTATATTGGCTTTGCCGGAGTGATTCTCTGGCGCAGAGGGGCAGAAGTATCAATCGCCTCCGCCACCATCGCCGAAACCATCGGCACCAAAACCACCTCCGGATGAATCGCTTGTTTGCTTAATGCCTGTGGAATGCAGCCTGAAAACAATCCAAAGTGCCAGTGCAATAAAGAACAGCGTCAGACCAAGTGGCGCGAGCACTCTTCCAATAACTGATTCTGATGCTAAATCAATGAGATACCATGACAGACTCAGGCCACCCAGTATTATGAATAGTGGCAGCATCATGAAGTCCTCTGCTGTAATCTACCGGGGTTTATCTGGTCACGCATTTGCCAATACTTTAATGAGTTCAGATCGATCAAAGTAGACGTGGTTCGCATAAATAAGATTATCACGCAGCTGGACACTGCAGACTCCGTCTGCTTGCACAATTTTTTCTCCAACCGGAATTGATGCGTGCTACTGATTCAGAAAACCGTCCTGCAATGGTATTGAGCCACGCTGCAACCATACCCATTCTGGATTTTGTGCGAGTAACTTTGCAAAATATGCCTGAAGATCATCACGTCCCCTAATGCCTGCCGGGATTGTCGGATCTGAATAGCAGGCATCGGCTGTATAGAATGAAGCTAGTAGCTCGGGATTATTGCCGCTCCATGCAGGTAACCACATCTCAGCAAAGGTTCGCGCCTGATCTGAATCCATGCCATTAAATTGCATATTACTTCGCCTCGTCTCCGATACTTTGAATCTCAGTAATCAGCCTGTTAACAGTCCATGTGTATATCTAGGCCTGCCGGTCAGATCTCGATAATCCTTGTCTCAGATCGCGGCCAACCAACCAGGCAATAATGCCCAGCGAAGCGTATACAACGCCTACTAACCTTACAAAATTCTGCATATTGCCCAACTGGAAAGTTGCTGACCAAAATTGATAAATACCATAGGCCAACATACCACCAGTGGTCAGGATTACCCCCAGACGACCGACATACACAGCATCTGCACTTCTATACGCCCATAATACGAGCACTGCACCCACACCCGGAATAACATCAAGAATAATCAAAATAACCAGGCGTATACTTTCAACTGAGACACTGACCCCCATCAATTCAGCCGTATCCTCCAGCGGTCCAATCAGGCTATAAACATTGCTGGTGATCATCTCGGACAACATCAGCACAGCTATGAAACCAAAGTATATTTTACGATTACGTTGCTTCATCCCGGATACCCTCATGCCATCAAGTCAATTGTGAGCTGGTAAGTTAACTGGTCAATCAATCTCCATCGAGCTTTAATTGAGAACAAAGCCTGTCAGGCATCTAATGGCCATCAATCGTAACCGGATTGATTTCCTCATAGAAATCTGGTGTGTATTGATTGGTAACAGCAATCCAATGCCAGTTACCCTGGCGTTTTTGTGCGGTTAAGGTCATGAGTCCAATCTCTTTTTTGGTAATATCTGAAGGGTCACCTTTCTGATACCAAAACATCTTCCATGAATAGTAAACAATCGCATTGGATGAATCGATGAGCCTTATCCTTGGTTCACCTGCCTGGTATAAATAGCCCAATAAATTGTTACCGGCAAGCATGCTGTGAAATTCCAGTACGTTCTGCTTTCCTTCAAAATAATACCCCTGAGAATTTATCCAGGTAGCATCATCACTAAATTGAGACATTACTGTATCGATATCTTTCTCAATCATCGCCTTCTCCCTGGCTGCGATCATGCTGATCAGAAACAGCGTGTCAGAGCTGTCATCATTCGTTCCAGTTGCCGCATTGGTATTTGAACTTCCACTGGAAAAAAAGTAAAAGAATCATTAATAGGGGATATTTCATTGTTGCTCCCTATACATTAAGTATCTCGGCACTGAATCATAAATTCGCCATAAAACACCTAATACAGCGAACTGTATGCTGAATGTCTTAAGATAATTTACTTTCAGCCTGACATCTGAATTAACTCTGACACCTCAAGCGAGCCGTCAACATCATGAAAAGGACATGCCTTTGTAATCAACAGCGCAGCCTCCATGGAATCAGCTGCAATTACCGTGAAACCCGGCATTGCCATTTCACCCCTCATAACATTTTCGTCATGAATACACTGTGCGGATCTTCAACGTAATCTCCAAACGGCCCACACAGTTTGAACCCGAAGCCAGAGTACAATTTACGAGCAGCTGCAAAGGCTTTCATAGAACCCGTTTCCAAACTTAGTCGCTCATAAGAACGCCGCTCACCTTCATCCAGGAGGTGTTGCAAAAGCCGGGTCGCAACGCCTGTCCGCTGATGTAAAGAGGCCGTATGCATCGACTTGATCTCGCCATGACGGGGATTTAGCTCTCTAATCGCACCGCAACCGACCAAGCTAGTATTTCGCCACACGCTCCAAAACGTAACATCCGGCTGGCGTAATGCTTTAATGTCCAGGGCATGTACACTTTCGGGCGGTGAATGCAGCGCCATACTATGAAGATGCTCCTGTAACAAATTAATAATCTCAAGGTTACTTACATCATCGAGACGAATTTCCATCTGCAATAATTCAGTAACTGATGCCTGAAAGTGATGTATTTGATGCAGATGCTGCTTGGTCACAGCAAATTGGGGCCAGCTTAAATGTCAATGCCTGTGCCTGGTCAGGCGCACCACACCCCAAACTTCCTGGCCACATATGTGCACACCTACTCTTTGTCCTGAGAATTCCACCACCATATGCTAATCAGCAGTGCCGGTAGCATAGGAATAACCATGGCAGTTAATACCGTATTTCCAACGCCTATACTGTCAAAGACATGTTTGCTTTCTAAATAC
Organism: Chromatiales bacterium; assembly: GCA_002688175.1. GTDB lineage: Bacteria > Pseudomonadota > Gammaproteobacteria > Steroidobacterales > SMWD01. The sequence goes on along the minus strand of NZCC01000063.1, from coordinate 8,941 downwards.
AGTACTAATACATACGTAAGAATAGCGAAAACACTTAGCGTGAGAATAAATATTTTATAGAAGGGCATCTTTTTCATAAATACAAATCTACCTAACGCCTGCAATAACAACCGGCCACGACGTAAGCCCGCCTCTTGCACTAGCCAGGCGACTGCCAGTACGTTGCTTCACAACTCACCCTCAAACATTATGATGGGCATCCCAAGCGGGTCCGTCAAATACAGGTAAGTGCTTCCCCAGGGTCTTTTTCTGGTCCTCGGTACGCAATAATACCCCGTAACCTCTTCTCTATATCCCTGAGGTCCGGAACACGAAATTACAGACTCAGTCCCTCGTATTGCTTCAGGCTATCATTGTATGCAAGTTTCAGGAATGCTTCACCTGTTGTCGCAGTACTAAATCCAAGTATTACGCCCCGATCATCATTTCCATCCCGGGAATCCAGTATTTTCATGCCAAGATGATGAGTATAAAAATTCAAACACGCCTTGAAATCGTTAGTCTGGATACGGACTTTTAATCCAGACATTGGAACCTAACCTGCAGTACATGAATTTTCCACGACCTGGCAAACAACAGCATGGCACATACATGAGGCCGTTCCTATCATCCGCAGACACAGCGGAAGATCGAACGCTGGCACAGCTCAATGAAAAACCAGATCTTGCTGGCATCGGATCAGCTGCGCTGATTCGATAGAATTTCCTACCCTTTCTTCGTATGATGAGACTTGTCAGCATACCGGCAGAGAATGAAACAATATGAAAATTGAAGATGGGCCCGATCCACTTATGACGAACGGCCAAATAAGCTAATTAGGACATCGTACGGCGTGCATCTGCTTATGGTGACCCTCCTCAAACCGGAATAAGCCGGAGGTAAAGCACTCAGGTGCTACGATCAGGCAGAAATTCATGCAATCTTTCCAATCTCTTCCCGGGGCATTTCCGCTACCGTTCCCATATCAGCGTATATATCGCCAGCACACCGACGGACTCGATGTCGCTCCGTTTCTGGTTTCCGCAATGTTTACGAAAGACTTCTCCGAATATGCGGACCGCCTTGCTCAATCGTGCGGACAACACGGACTGTCGTACATCCTTTATGAAGTGCCGACAGTGCACCAATCCATTAGCCTCAAGGGTTCGACCGACCCAGCATATACTAAAGCGAACTTTATTCATTTTCTCCTTGAGACACACAAGAAACCTGTTCTCTATATTGATGTCGATTGTGTCGTGTGCGAAAGGCCGGGGAAGATTGAGCGTCTCGTTCGTGATAAATATGATTTTGCAATCTATAACTGGTTAGCTGAAGAGCACACCGAATGTTATTTACCTGTAGAGATCGAACTCACTGAAGATAATAAGACTAAAAAATCTGCCAATAGATTTTTCCAATTCTTCAATAGCATTGACTATTACGCAGTCGATCAGTTGGTCGGTAGTGGTGCCGTTCAGTTTTACAACAAAACAGACTCGGCGAAAGCATTACTGAGGAGCTGGCAGGAGGTCATTACAGAGTACCCGCTCTCCTCGGATGACATATGCCTGGATCACGCCTTCAATAATGCTTCTCCGAATGGCGCCAGGTTAAAAGCAGCGTGGCTGGAAAAGGCCTACGCACGATACGCTTGGTGGATCTATGAACGACCGGTGATCAATCACCCCGATTTCCCCTTTCTCTCAAACTCTCACCGACCGGCCCATAATAAATCCACTACAAAGTATTACTATCCGGAACGCACTCAGCTAAGGACCGTAGATTATTATTTCCCAAAGGACTGTCTCATCGACACGGAAAAGCATCTGTTACTTAAGGTCCGGGACGGGAAAGCATTCCCGTGGCGAACCTTCACACGAAAGTTATGGCTCTGAGTTTTTTGCCGCTAGCAGGATTACGTAATGTCAGCCCAAGTTCCGGAAATAATTGAACAGATCTCCCGACTTATTCAGGCTGGTCACCTGGGCCCTGCAAGGGAAAAATGTGAACAGGTCATCGCTCTCGAACCGAGAAATGCCGCGGCCAACCATGGACTCGGCTTGATTGCTTTGAGCAGTGGAAACTTCGCCATTGCAGCTAAACACATATCCATAGCACTGAAAACAGATCCGGATGATTTCGGGTATATCACCTCACTGGCACAGGCGTACAGGGGCTCAGGCAGGGCGTCTGATGCAGCGGCCTGTTATGAGAGAGCGATTTTGCTCAAACCATCCGATGCCAGCAGCTACATACATTTAGGAAGAATGCAGCACCAGCAAGGCAACCACGCCGCGTCATGTGCGACTTTCATGAGAGGACTGCAGACTGATCCAGCCAATCCAGAAATTCAGTTCTATCTGGCTCTGACACTTCATGACATGCGCTGTTATGAAGAAGCGATTACCTATTTACGTAAATCACTAGCCCGTCAGCCCAACCACCCGGTTTGCCTGAACAATCTGGGCAATGCGCTGACTAAATTGGGCAGAGATGAGGAGGCGATAGACAGTTACAGAAAAGCCATTGCAAGCAACCCGAATTTCTCACTTCCTTTCAATAACCTGGGCAATGCGCTAAGAAATAGAACATTATTTAGCGATGCATTAGCCAGTTACCAGCGAGCGTTAGACCTCAACCCGGATGATGATGAAGCGTTTTCAAATATCCTGTTGACATTGAATTATATGTCGGGGATATCGCAAGCAACGATCTTCCAGGAATCTGCAAAGCTTGACACACGACAAGAAAAGCAACTGACCAAACCGGTGCAACCCTTTCAGAACGTTAGAGAAGAAAATAAGATTCTTCGACTGGCTTATATTTCTCCGGATTTTCGCAAGCACTCAGTTGCATATTTCACGCATTCCCTGATGCAACTTCATGACCGGACGAAGGTGACTGTCTTCTGCTATTCGAATGTGTTGAGAGAAGATGAACGGACCATAGAATTTCAATCCAAAGCAGACCACTGGCTGTCGATTACTGGCATGCAGGAAGATACGATTGCAGAACGCATCAGAGAAGACAAAATAGATATTTTGGTGGATCTTGCCGGACATACTTCAAGAAATTCTCTCGGAGTTCTTGCCCGTCGACCAGCACCCATCCTGGTTACCTGGCTGGGATACCCCAATACGACCGGTTTGCGGAGCATTGACTACCGAATAACCGACGCGATCGCAGATCCACCGGGAGAAGCAGATCAATTTCATACAGAAAAACTGTTCAGGCTAGAACATGGTTTTTTGTGCTATCAACCGGATGGGTCGGCCCCCGAAGTATCTCCCCCGCCCTGTATCGATCAAGAATTCATCACATTCGGAAGCTTCAACAATCTTGCAAAAATTACACCAGAGGTTGTTCAAGTCTGGTCAGATATTCTTGCACGAATACCTGATTCTCGACTGGTCCTCAAATCAAAACCACTGGGCGACCAGGGGACACAGTCCAGATATTTAGAAATGTTTGCAGAAAGGGGAATATCCGCAAAGAGGCTCGACCTGATTGGCTGGGCGCCGGAAAAAGACGAACATATGGACAGCTATTCCAGAGTTGACATCTGTCTTGACCCGTTTCCTTATAACGGCACTACCACCACTTGCGAAGCACTTTGGATGGGAGTGCCAGTCATCTCATTGAGTGGGGACCGGCATGCCGGCCGGGTGGGGACCAGTATTCTGCATAATGCAGGTCTGTCAGAGTTCATTGCGCCGACCGTCGAATCTCTTATCGCACTGGCTGAGTCGCTTTCCGGCGATACGGAGAGATTAATTGTGTTAAGGCAAGGGCTGCGCGAGCGATTGAGCGAGTCAACGCTTATGAACTGTCAACTTTTCACGGAGACCCTTGAAAACGCTTACCGGGAAATGTGGTCAACATGGTGCAAAACTACCGAAATGTAGACCATTGATTCGACCGTCATTAGTGGGCATGCTACGACTCAACTCTTTCGTTACTCCAAGATGAAAGATGTTCCTGCCCAATGGGAATTTGAATGTGCCAATATGTCAAATGTCGGATGCTATTTCAGCATCTCAATAAATGCGAGTCGTTCACCGGATAGGCATTGACTCGAAAAACAATAATAGTCATCAAACACGATAATCATCCCGTTCTTCATAAGTGGTTCAGTACAATTAAGAACTGCACGAGTCGATGAATAAAAATCACAATCTATTTCGAATAAATCCTCGATATAGAGGCCATCGCCGTTAAATAATGGTGTCAGACACCATTATTAACTACTGACTGAGTCGGTAGGGTTTGGTATCGTTGCTTAAGCACTTTTCTGCAACGGGGACGAATTTGAACTGCAGCAGCGAAGAAATACATGGAGCGAAGGCCAGACCCAGACAGCCGGAACTGCGTATGGTGGCGGTTGGCTTCGCGGCACTCGCCGTGGGGACGCTCATCTATATATTTGACCGATCTGCAACTGCTGTATATTTCGTCCCAGACTCATCAATTTTAGCCAGTACCACGCCATTGCTGTTCGGCGCGCTCGGCAATTACCTGCCGGCCTTCCTGCACACCCTGGCTTTTGCTCTGTTTGCCAACGCTATTGCGGGTCGACATCATATTGGACTCATATGTATCGGCTGGTTTGTCGCCGAGGTTATTTTCGAACTGGCACAGATCGATACGATCGCATTTAGTATTTCCGGTTTTCTGCCCGGTTGGATTGCCGAGTGGCCGATTCTGGAAAATATCTCCAGCCATTTCATGACGGGTCAGTTCGATACGCTGGATATACTTTTTCTGATGCTGGGTGGTGTTACGGCCTATTTCATTGGCTACAAGACATTACCGCAGCTCAATAAAAACTTGCGTTCTCAAAGGTCTCCAAGTTCACGCCCGGTACGATTGGTCGGTTTGCTGCTCGTCGCGTCTATCGGCTGTCTCTCGATTATCAGTTCGGGCGGCACAGGCGAAACCATGATGCCTGTTGTTAAGGAACCGCTAGCACTTGCTCGTCAGCAGGAGTGCTAATCTACAAATTCAATGGAGTCGCCGCGATAACTTTCGTACCTACGGCTGGCTTTGTTGAGCGCTTCTAAGGGTCCAGAAAACAAGCGCCAGAGCTGCCAGTATTGCACTGGCGAAGAACGGCGCCGACGGTCCGATCTGATCCCAGAGTATGCCGGCTATAGCACTGGCAAGGAGCAACGCAATACCGCTTACCAGGTTGAAAACGCCAAATGCAGTACCCCGAAGGTCACTGGGCGCTGTGTCCGCAACCAGCGCAGTTAGCACGCCTTTAGTCAGACCCATATACAGGCCCCATAGAACAACACCCGCCATGACCTGCCAAATGTCGCTCGCAAGCGCGAGGACTATATCGGCAAGAATCAAAACAATGAATCCGGCAATGATCGGGCTCGATCGTCCCATGTGATCAGAGAGTGCCCCCGCCGGATAAGCGGACAAAGTATAAATAATGTTCATCATGATGAATACCATCGGTATCAGGCTCAGCGACAGACCAATCTGCTGGGCGCATAAAATCAGAAATGCCTCGCTGAAACCGGCCAGCATCAACACGGCACCGATCATGACAATGACCCAATAGGACTTGCCGAGTTTCTTGATGTCGCGAATGTGTAGCGGAGGTTTACCGGCTGCACTGTCAAGATGTTGCTGTGGTTCGTGAACGTAGCGCCACAGAATGAAAACGGAAAAAATGGCGGGCGCTAATGCAAACCAGAACACGCTGCGAATGTCGCCGGCCAACAACACCATGAGAAACAATGCGATCAATGGCCCGATGAATGCGCCCGCAGAATCAAGTGACTGACGCAATCCGTAACTCGCACCGCGTTTGTTCTCCGGGGCAATATCTGCAATTAATGCATCGCGCGGCGCACCTCGAATTCCCTTGCCGACTCTATCAACAAAGCGCGCCGAGACGACCCAGCCCGCCGTCGAGGCTAATGCAAACACCGGTTTGGTAAGCGCCGCCAATCCATAACCCGCCAACGCCAATGGTTTACGCTTGCCCAGATGATCACTGAGTACCCCCGAAAAAACCTTTGTGATAAGCGCAATAGCCTGAGCAACGCCCTCAACGAGACCGACGGCCGTATAGCTCATGCCGATGACGGAAACAAAAAATACCGGCAGCAGGCTGTGAACCATCTCAGACGAGATGTCCATGAACAAACTGACAAACCCTAGCGCCCAAACACCCTGTGGAATATTGCGAAATTTCCCGCCCTTGTTCACTCCGTCAGGTTGAGCATTCATCACAAACCGCAATGGCGCTGATTAACCCTCAGCATGATCCTGGAGAACGGGTATGACCCGCTCGCCAATGAGACGGATAGCCTCCTCTGGATTTCCATAGACTCGCAACGCGATATCCGTAAGGCCTGCTTCTTTAAACCGACGCAGACGATCGATCTCATGCTCGAGTTCACTGACAGGTGATGAAGCAGTGCAACGCCTGCACATTTTGTCGAGAATTTCGCGCGGGATCTCCGGTATGTTCGAATCCTGAGCATAGAAGGCCCGACTCAGCGCATCGGTATTAGCCCAAATTACCTTCATCTCTTCGTCATCGAGGATTCCGCGGTGATAATAGTTAGGCCAGGGGGTGACACGTGCAGCCAGCCACATGCGTGCTTCTGCGAGCGCCTCTTCCGGGTCTTCCTTCACGTGCCAGGCCCAGAAGTTGATCAGCCGAAAATTGTCCTTATTTGGATTGTGCTCGGCAATCTCCGGATCGATTTTCTCTCTCACCTCAGCAACGTGTTCGGGCAAATGATCACCGAGATAGATGCCCTGCGCATAACGTGCGCTCGATCTAAGCATTTGGGGACCACCCGCGCAAACATAGATCATGGGCAGCGCCTGCGTGACCCAGGATGCGTGGTACCAGCGTACACGGTACATTTCGCCAGAGTATTGCACCAACTCACCCGTCGCCATTGCATTGATGATATCCACACATTCACGCACGGCGCGTAACCGCCTTTTAGCCGCTATAGCCATTGCTACGGCCGTGCCGCCGTCGCCTGCGGCGATTCCAATCTGCGCGCGTCCCCCGGCAATCTCATTTAAGGTCAGCAATGCGTTGCCCATTTTCAGAGGGTGCAACTCATAAGGTGATACAGCTACGGGACCCAACCGTATCCTGGAGGTAGCACGCGCTGCATCGACATAATTGACAAACGGATCACGGCCATCATGCATGTTGGATGTCCAGATGCCTTCAAAATTATAGGATTCGGCAAGTTGTGCGAGTTCGGCAAGCCGGTCCGGCGCGCTATTGGGTTCGAGTATAAGGTTGATACGCATTTTTTTTCTCCTTTCTCCGGCTAATAGATATGTTTATCGATGAAATCCTGCAGTTCTCGCTCGATGTCCTTCCTGAAATATTCCATGAGGACACCCAGAGTGATTGATAAAGAGACTTCCTCTTCGCGGATGTTGATCTGGCCTTTAGCTCCGTTACGCCAAAATCTCAGGCAATCTTCTGACAACCACTCACAATTCAGTTGCAATTCCTGTCCAAGTTGTTGCGTCAAATCATCAAGTTCAACCCTGAGTTTTTCCCTGGGCATCGTGAATGTTTTATTGAACTCGATAGATGACATGCTTCTTGCACCTGAAAATATCTGGACACATTGTAGGTTACTGAAGAAGCATCTCGATATGGTGGGATTTACAGACCCCGAACCAGCTGCAAAGATCGCAGTTAGTTCAAAGCACCGGGATACCTGTACCTGCCGATAGCAAACATGGAATGAAGGCGCCTGCTGGCTGGAGGCCAGGTCTATATTCAGTCCTATGGACTAATCAACTGCCGGGATCCAAAGCTTTACCGTTTTAAGGTTTTTTACGGTACATTTGTACGCATAAAATATCGCAAATAGGCAGAATTTTAACCCATTGAATATTATGACTATTATATTATTCTCTGAATAATTACCATGGCCTGTATACGTATAATTCAGTATACACATGTACACTCATAGGAGTATAAAGAAATCGTTGAAACAAGGAAACGAGCAGCACATGGGCGGTCAATATCCCGGATTGACCAGGTGAGACGACCTGTGAGCGGAGGGTGACATCATGACCATTAAAGACCAAGACAAGAAACCCCGGGCAGGAAAATCTCAGGTTAAAAAGGTGAAGGCCAGCAAGTCCGAAGGTAAACCAAAGGATTCAATTGGTTTCTTAGGCGCTGCCCGGAAAGCTCACATATCGGTAATTGAGATTCCATTAACTTTCTTTGCAGACCTTGGTATTGCGGAGGACAAGATAAAGTCGGCGAAAACCACGAATAAAAAATTCATTGTTGGTATGTATGAACGCCTGGACGGCTTCACAACGATAATCGGCGATACAGTCAGCGCCCCGGGGAAGTTTGTGGGCAGCATGGTTGATAAGCTACAAGAGGTAACCGCCACTAAAGAACCCGTGGCGAAGCCCAAGCAGCCCAGAGCCAAGTCGGTAAAAAGCAAGCCCAAAGTGAAGGCTTCCGTTAGCAAGGCCAAGCTAAAAACGGCCGCTGCCAAGCCGAAAACAAAACCGAAAGCTAGGGCGCGTAAAGCCAAACTGAAGACGGGTACACCCAGGCCAATGACCGTTTCGAAAGCTGCACCCAGCCCGAAATCAACGAAGAAGGCCATTGCGGCAGCTTCTAGCCAGTCTAAACTTGGTGCGGATGCTCAACTCAGTTCAGTCTAGTCCAAAGCATTGAGCCAGGTTGCAGGAAATAGCAACCAAGTAATAGTGAGCAGGCCCATGGCCTGCTCTTTTTTTGATGACTTTGTGCTGACAAGGCCGTTAATGAACCGTGGATGCTCTGCAGTCTTTACATCTGCGGCAGTTCCCGAGCATTGCTAGGAATTCTTCCGAGACTGTAAAAAAATCTGTGTAACTGCCTATCATTGAGCCCGGTTACGGGTAAGGATAGGCAGATTATGAAGAAGAAAGAACTGCAGGCCAT
>NZCC01000062.1 GCA_002688175.1 Chromatiales bacterium | reverse complement strand
CGTTCGATGAACTGATCAAGCTCGGCAACGGCGTTTACGTACTCGCCGTCAAGAAACTGCCGGAGCCGGCCGATTTTTTTCGGGTAGTCGGTGTCCGGGTACTCGAAGAGCTCAGCCAGCAGGCGATAGTGATTTCGGTGTTCCATATTACAGGCCCCTCTGGGCGCTACCTTCCTTGAATCCGAAGCCGGCGCTGCCTTTTTTATCACCCGTAAACTCCATCATTTCGATGGCCTGTTCGCGATGCGCGGCCGGGATGACGAACCGGTCATCGAACTTGGCGAGTGACGTCAGGTAATAGATATCGTCGGCCATCTTTGCGGTCAGCCCGGCCTTCTTCAGCGCCTCGTTTGACTTCTCCGCGGAGACATCGCCAACTGTCACGTGTCTGCGATAAATTCGCACGGCCATCAGCTTCTCCAGGCGCGCCTGGATCATCGCCGTGTCACCGGCACTGAACAGGTTCGCCATGTACTCGATCGGGAAGCGTGCCTGGTCGAGCGTGCCGAAGATCTCATCCGTGCTGGTGTCATACAGCCAGTCGTCGTTCCACTTCTTGACGACCGGACCCATCTTGTCGAGTTGGTCCGGATCCGACTTGCCGAGCGATGCCATGACCGGCAGCAAGGGCGGCACATAAAACAACATCGGCAGGGTTCGGAACTCCGAATGCAGCGGCAGCGCCAGCCCCCATTCCTTGACGAACTTATACGTCGGTGAGGCCTGCGCCGAGCGGATCGTCGAATCCGCAATGCCGTTGGCCTTCGCCGCCTCGATTACGTCCGGATCGTTCGGGTCCAGCATGATGTCCATGTGGTTCTGAACCAGGTCCTTCTCATCCGAAGCGGCGACCTGCTCGATCTTGTCCGCATCGTACAGAATGACGCCGAGGTAACGAATCCTGCCGACGCAGGAGTGCATACAGGCGGGCGCAAGCCCCGCTTCAATGCGCGGGAAGCACAAGATGCATTTCTCGGACTTACCGGTGTGCCAGTTGTAATAGGTCTTCTTGTACGGACAGGCCGTAACACACATGCGCCAGCCGCGACATTCTTCCTGGTTAACGAGCACGATGCCGTCTTCGCCTCTCTTATATAAGGCGCCCGAAGGACACGAAGCAACGCACGCCGGGTTCAGGCAGTGGTTGCAGATCCGCGGCAAATAGAAAAACGCCATTTTCTCGAGCTGGAACATCGCCTCCTGTTCCGCCGGACTCAGGTTCTCTAGGTTCGGGTCTTTGCGTGCGTAATCCGGTGTGCCACTCAGATCGTCGTCCCAGTTGGGGCCGGACTTGATATCGATGGGCTCGCCCGTGATCAGGGAAACAGGACGTGCGGTGGGCTGGTCGTCACCGGCCTTGGCTTCAATGAGGTCCAGGTACTTGTATGTGAACGGCTCATAGTAGTCATCGATGACCGGCAGGCTCGGATTGTGGAAGATATTCCCGAACCCCTTGACCTTACCGGCGCCTTTCAGGTTAATGCTATCGCCGCTGCCGTTGCCCTTCTTTTCCCAGCCACCCTTATAGATGTCCTGATCTTCCCACTTGCTGGGATAACCGGTACCGGGCTTGGTCTCTACATTATTCCACCACTGGTACTCCGCGCCTTTGCGATCCGTCCAGATATTCTTGCAGGCGATCGAGCACGTGTGGCAACCAATGCATTTATCCAGATGAAAAATCATCGAGATTTGTGACCGTATATCCATATTTATCTACCTGGTTCTGATTGAGTGCAAAGGCTTAAAAAACGACCTTGGTCATTTTCTTGATCGTAACGTGCGTATCCCGGTTCGGTGCTATCGGACCCCAGTAATTGAAGTGATAGCTGAACTGGCCGTAGCCACCCGACAGATAATTCGGCTTCAGATGGATACGGGTCACGCTATTGTGGCCACCCGCACGTCGGTTGCCGCGAATCTGTGATTTCGGTATGCCCGTGGTTCGTTCCGGCACGTGATAGACGATGCAGACACCGCGCGGAATCCTCGCGCTGACGACGGCCCGCGTGCAGTAAACACCGTGGTCGTTGTAGACCTCGACCCAGTCATTGTCCTGGATGCCGAGCTTCGCCGCGTCGACCTCGCTCATCCAGCACGGCTCGCAACCCCGCGACAGTGTCAGCATGCGCAGGTTTTCCATGTACGTGGAATGGATGTGCCATTTGCCGTGCGGTGTCAGGTAATTGAGTATCAGCGCGTCACCGTCCTTGAGCGTCTCTTTGAGGTCGCCGTAGAGTTCCGGTTTCGGCGACGGCTTGTAAGTCGGCAGGTTCTCGCCGTAGGCGATGTACATGTCCTGATCCAGGTAGAAATGCTGACGGCCGGTCAGCGTGCGCCATGGCACAAGCTTGTCGTAGTTATAGGTGTATGGCGCATAGGCCCGGCCGTCGTTCATGAGGCCGGACCACAACGGCGACGTATTGTAGCGTCGCGGTTGCGCCTGCAGATCGGCATAGCGGAGCTTGACGTCCTCGCTGCCCTTGGCCAGGTCGACGAGCTCGAGGCCGGTTCTCTTCTCCATGTTTTCATAGGCCCGGACCGTCAGCTTGCCGTGGGTCAGGGTCGAGAGATGCAGGACCGCATTCGCGGCATCGATGTCTTCTTCGATAGACGGGTAGGTCTTGCCGTCCAGCTCCCGGACCGGGAAATGATTGGAGTCGACCATCTCGTCGTAGACGTCGTCGCAAACATAATGATTGCCGTGTGCGCCGAGACCCGTTTTCTTCAGGTTGTCGCCGAGCGTGATGAACTTCTCGTAGATCTTCGTATAGTCTCTATCGATGACGGCGAGTTTGTGCATCGTCTTGCCGGGAATCGCCTCGACTTCACCCTTGTACCAGTCCTTGACTCTCGGCTGGGTGATTTCATCGGCCGTGTCATGGGCAAGCGGTGCGGCGAGGATGTCCTTTTGCACCTCGGGCAGATAAGCCTCTGCCGCCTCGCTGGTCGCTTTGGCGAGATCACGGAAGATATTCCAGTCTGTTTTTGACTCCCAGACGGGGGCCACGGCCTGTGACAACGGATGAATGAACGAATGCAGATCCGTACTGTTCATGTCCGCCTTTTCGTACCACGAGGCGGCGGGCAGCACGATATCGGAATACAGTGCCGACGAATCCATGCGGAAATTCAGATCGACGACCAGGTCCATCTTGCCGACCGGCGCCACATCGGTCCACTCGACATCTTGCGTGTGATCGGCTGAATCCTCCGCAATGCCGTTCGAATGCGTGCCGAGATAATGCTTCAGGCAGTATTCGTGACCCTTCATAGAGCCGACGATCGCGTTACCACGCCAGATGTACCAGACTCGCGGATGGTTCTCCGGCGCCTCGGGATCACCGACCGAATATTCGAGTTTCCTGGACTTGAGCTTGTCCAGAACATACTGCTTGACCGCAGCGTCATCCGTTGCACCGGCCTGTGCCGCTTCCTTGCTGAGTTCGAGCGTGTTCTGCTTGAACTGCGGATAGTATGGCATCCAGCCATTGCGTACCGATTTGTAGATCGTGTCCGCCGTATGTTCGCGGGTCATCTCGTTATCCGGAACGGTGTTGTACCGTGAATACTGACCGTCATACCGGTATTGGCACGTGTTGATGTAATGCCAGAGCGGGGCCTGTTGCAGCCGGGCTCCGTTCTGCCAGTCCTTCGCGAATGCGATGCCGCTCCACGAATCCATCGGTGCGAGCTTCTCCTGGCCGACGTAGTGGTTCAGACCGCCACCGTTCTTGCCGACGCAGCCGCTCAGCATGAGCGCCATCGCACCGGCGCGATACATCAGATTCGCGTGGTACCAGTGGTTGATGCCGGCACCGACGATGATCATGCACTTGCCCTGTGTAACATTAGCCGTATTGGCCCATTCGCGCGCGAACTGCAGCACCGTATTCGAATCGATGCCGGTGAAGATCTCCTGCCAGGCCGGTGTATAGGCGGCATCCTTGTCCGTGTAATCCTCCGGATACGCACCTTCGAGGCCCCGATTCACGCCGTACTGCGCCATGATGAGATCGTAGACCGTGGTGACGAGTGCCGTCTCGCCGGACGCCGTCTGCACGCGCTTGACCGGCACGCCCCGGAGGGCCACATTGTCGAGGCCCCATTCGTCGAACTCGGCCTGCACGATTTCGTCGTTGTCATTAAGAAACGTCAGAACAGGGCCATACGAGTTGTCGTTGACCGTATTCTCAAGCTTCATGTTCCACTTGCCGCCTTCCTTGTCCCAACGGTGCCCCATCGCACCTTTCGGAATCACGAAACGGCCACTGTTCGCATCGACGTTAACGAACTTCCAGTCGCCGTTGGAGATGTCCTTGTGTTCGGCAAGTTCGTTGGCGCGGAGCAACCGGCCCGGTCGATACTGGCCGCTCGACTTTTCAAGCCTCACGAGCATCGGGCTGTCGGTGTATTGCTTGACATAGTCGATGAAATACGGCGTCGGGTTCTTATGATGAAACTCGGTCAGGATGACATGGGACACGGCCATCCAGAATGCGCCGTCGCTGCCCGCGTGCAACGGGACCCACTGGTCCGCATATTTACAAACCTGTGAAAAGTCGGGCGAGAAAACCACCGCCTTCGTGCCGTTGTGCCGCGCCTCGGCGAAAAAGTGGGTATCGGGTGTACGCGTCATGTTCAGGCATGCACCCATGTCGGCGATCATCTTCGCGTTGTACCAGTCGGCGCTCTCACAGACATCCGTCTGTTCGCCCCAGAGTTCCGGGTACGCCGTCGGCAAATCGCAGTACCAGTCGTAGAAACTCAGGTTAACGCCACCGAACAGCTGCAGGAATCGCGAGCCGCCGGCGTAACTCAACATCGACATCGCCGGGATCGGCGAGAAGCCGATGACGCGATCCGGGCCATACTTCTTTGCCGTATGAATATTCGCGACGGCCATGATCTCCATGACCTCGTCCCAGCTGGCCCGGCGGAAGCCGCCTTTGCCGCGGGCGTTCTGGTAAGCCTTGCGCTTCTCGGGATCGGCCTGCAGTGCCTCCCAGGCTTTCAGCGGATCACCGGTTTCGGCTTTCTTTTCACGGTACGCATCGACCAACGCGCTCCTGATCAACGGGTACTTTATACGCAGCGGGCTGTACAGGTACCAGGAAAAAGATATGCCACGTTGACAGCCCCGCGGCTCATACGGCGGCAACTTATCTTCGAGCAACGGGTAGTCGAGCTGCTGCGTTTCCCAGACGACAATGCCGTCCTTGACGTGGATCTGCCAGGAACAACCGCCGGTACAATTGACGCCATGGGTGCTCCTGACAATACGATCGTGCTGAAAGCGATTGCGGTAAAACTCTTCCCAATTCCGGGTTTCCGGTGAAATGATGTCTTTAATCCAGCTCATGCTTTCTACCTATTGTTAGCAACTGTTGTGCACTAAACCCGGTCTTCCACGACGGACGTCACTTGCCGGTCATAGATTTCCTGATTAACGGATCCGGTCTTGCGTCCTCGCCAGAAAATCCCGAAAAACAGGAACAGGATTGCAGCTCCGACGGCTCCACTCAGGAACAGCCCGATACCGTAATCCCTCGGCAACTGGTTGTATTCCTCCGAATTGGCATACTCGAGGAATGCGACGAGAGCCGTGACTTCTTCGTCGGTCAGCGGTTTGTCCGCGTAAGCCGCCTGCATGACAGGGAATGGCGCCTGACCGAGGATCGCCTTGACGCCGGCGCCGCCCATTCTTGCGAACACCGTGGTCAGTTCGGCGGCCAGAATACCGCCGCCGATGACGGCATCGTTGCGAACATCGTGGCAGGCATTACAGGCCGCGCCGCCGTTCTCGAAGCGAATGGCGCCCTGGAACATCGCCAGCCCAGCTTTGATGTCTTCCGGTGATGCCGGTGCGGCAGCCGGAGCCGGCTGAACTGCCACCGTCGCGCTCTCGCCACCGGCTGATTTCAAGCCCGCGCTTCTGACTCTGATGTAATTCAGGACATCCCGGATCTGCTGTTCAGAAATCAAGGCATCCGGCATCACGATGCCGTTGTATTCCGCCGCGAGGGCGACGGCTTCGGAATCCCCGTTTTTGATCATCGTCTGGGACGACTGCACGAACTGCTCAAGCCACTCCTGGGATCTCGATTCGTGTACGTCAGCCAGGTCGGGGCCGACGAGCCTGCCACCCCCTATCGTGTGACAAGCGACACAGGTGGTTTGAAATAACTGCTCACCGGGCTGCTGTGCCCAACCGTCGCTCAGCATAGCCATCGAGACAACCAATAACAGAGTCCCCGGGACGGGGATTCGCCATTGTTCGGAGAAACCACTAAACATGTTTGCCAACCTTTCTCATGTTTGCCAACCTTTCTAAAGTGAGAAGCCAGCCTTCCTTAGCGGCACCGAGTTTTTACTTGTCGACTAGAGAGATCAACCGAGAACAACGGCTTAATGCCAAAGAGCGGGTACACAGGGACAGTGGGCGTAGAAAAATACTGCCCAACTCAACCAGGCAACAACAACGTTCTTCAGACAATCCGGACGCGACTCAATCGTACCATCCAACCAGTGTCTGTATATGTATAAACTTTGTTTTATATGCAGCGCAATAAGTAGTATTACTTACAGAATACCGCTACGCAGAGCCCTGAAGTCTGATCGTACCTAGTGCCACCGACGCGGTCATCGACATAGGCGATCCCGGACCGGTTAATTTGAAGGGCTTCTCACCAACCCTATCAAGCTGCTGATGGGTCGCCCAAAACACCCGGTCCGCATCCGTCAACCTCGGTCGTGGGTGACGATACTTCATGGCCACCAGCTGTTGACGCAGGACCAGACTCTCAATTGCAGGCCCGGTGAGTGTGCAGAACTGACGACAGCATTCGAGCGATGATTTCAAGCCATTTGAGTATGGCCCGAAAGTTAACGCTAACATTCGGAAAGAGGCAATAAAATCAACCAAAACGAATATTCAGGGGTGACGCACCGTTCGTCACTTGGTATTGGGCAACTGACAGGCAAGCAAACTGAAATATAGTCATAGTAGAGCCTGCATCCCACAATGAATACCTTTTCCTATCCGGCCGGCTGCAACGGCCAGAACACCGGCAGTAGTAACATGACGGCGACAAACACGATCAGCGTTAGCGGCCCGCCAATCTTGATGTAATCCGAGAAGCGGCGGAAGATCGTCGTGGATCAATGCTCCGGAACGCCAGATCGCACTGAGTTCCAGCCCTGAGCGCTCGCGAAAGTTGATCGCGGCGACTGACTGACCAACGAAACCGGATCGCGGCGCCAGCGCCACCTCGACAGTCGCTAGCCGGTCGGCCTCGAAAACATTCAGATTCGGTGATTGCGTGTCCTCGATCACCAACTCCTGCAAAGCACGTAGATCGTGGAGATCTTCGGCACGGCCCTGCAATAACAGCAGTTGGCCTTCTTGAATCATATCGGTTGGCTCCGGCATGACGTGCAGTTCGCCATCCCGAAACATCGTTAACACGCGGAAGTCGAATGCGCTGGTGAGACCACTTTCTGCCAGCGTCGTGCCACCGAGACCGGAGCCGTGGGGAACCCGTGTAACAAATGTATGGTCATGCAACTCATAGTCATCTCTCAATTCCTCATCTGTCACACCGGTGTCGCTAGAGAATTCGCTGTACCCCAGCAGATCGTCAATGGCTTCCGGTCTGCCTTGCACCAACAGCCGATCGTCGGCACGCAGCGGCATGCGGGCAAGATTGCGTCGCTGCGTCTTGTTTTTGCGACGTACCGCGCGCACTTCTACACCAAACCGGCGACGAAACTCGACGGCGCCGACAGTTTGCCGGATCAGCGGTGAGTCGCTCACGATCGTCACCTCCGCCATGCGAGTGCGCGCCGCAATCATGTCCTGCAATACCGAGGATTCGCGCTCGATAACCAGTTCGCTCCAGCGCCGCAGCCGATTGAATCGATCGATGCGACCCTGCACCAGCAACTTGTCGTCAGCCTGCAGAATAGTATTGCGCGACGGCAGCGTCTCAATTTGACCACTGCGCTCAAGCGCGAAGACCATCAGCCCCGATGCGGCATCAATGCGACTCTGTGCGAGCGTCTTGCCCGCCAGCAGTGAATCTGCACACACTCATACTGAACAGGCTCTGCTGCAGACTGTAGCGGGCACGCAGGTTACGCTGACTCACCCGCATTGATCCGGCGGTACGCACAGTCGCCGGCAGCAAACGCCGACCGACGAGCGCCATAAAGCCGACACCAACCACGACCGCCCCGATACCGACAGGCATGTAATCGAACAGACCGAACGGCACATAGCCATACTGCTCAAGTGCGGCGCTGGTCAGCAGATTCGGCGGCGTACCGAACAACGTCGTCAGGCCGCCGAGTAGCGTGCCGAAGGCCATCGGCATCAGGACCCGGGAAGGCGATACATCCGTACGCCGGCAGACGTCCATGACGACGGGCAACATCAGTGCCGCAACGCCGATGTTACTCATAAAGAAAGAGAGGCCGCCTGAGGTAAGCATCACGACAATGATCAGTGTTGATTCACGGTTCCCCGAGATGCTCATAACCTGGCGCCCGAGCAGGTTCGCAATACCGGTGCGGGTCAGTCCCTCACTCAGAATGAACATGGCCCAGACCGTTACGACCGCGGCGTTACTGAATCCCGAGACAGCCTGGTTCGCGGTTACAAGACCAGTAGCCGCCAGTGTTATAAGCACGAGCAACGAAACCAGGTCCATCCGAATCACCTCGGTCACAAACAGGACCAGGGCAATACCGAGAATCAGCAGAACGAGAATAATATCGGGCGTCACCGGATTGGCCAAAAGCTGCAGACCACCAGGGGTTGGGAAGGAGCGATCAGGACAGTGGATATTATCCCGGTTCGGGTCTACGAAAAAGGTACCGGTTGTATTTCCCAGCCCAGAAAATAAACCCGGTACCTTTATTGCTCGCCCGAATCTACCAGGGCCACGTTTGCCCGTCCTTGCCGAGGAACGTGCCGGTGTCTTCAAGATCATATTCGTCAATTACGGCAACGACTTTGGTCGCGCTCTCGACCGGTGTGATCATCATGGGGAGATCCAGACCGGGTGTGAAGCCGGTTTTTACGAAGCCGGGAGAAATCAGCCCCACGGTAATGCCCTTCTTCTTCAATTCAAGTGAAATGTTGCGCATCATCATATTAAGTGCCGCTTTGCTACTTCGATAAATTGTGCAACAGCCCCAGGTTTTTGCGATGGATCCCTGGCCGCTCGTGATGTTGATGATTTTTTTCTGCTCGCTCATCACGACGCTAGGCAGGAAAGCCTCGGCCATCTTGGTCGGCCCGATCACATTTACGCGGTGTACTTCGTAGTACACGTCATAGTTCATCTCACCGAATTTTGCGTTTTCGTGGCCTCCGGAAATCCCCGCATTATTGATCAGGATATCGATGGGCTTATCGCGGTATTGCGCAGCCAGCGCGTCGATCCGGGCGTGGTCGGTGACATCGAGTTGTTCGATAACCAGGTTTGGATGTTTTACCCGGATTGCCTTGAGATCATCCGTGGCTTCCGGACGTCGCGCCGTGGCGATCACGGTCCAGCCCCGTTCGGCGTAGATCCTGGCAATTTCCAGCCCGATGCCCCGGTTGGAGCCAGTGATCAGTACGGTAGGATTTTCCGCCGCCTGCAGGGCTGGGAAAACCAAACAGGCGGTGACTAAAAACATATTAAGAATCAGGCGATGCAACATGTCAGACCTTCCTTAAGATAGCTGCCGGAGTAATTAAGAGGCGTGTCTCATGAGAAACGCCTATACCACGCTATGCATGCCCCTGCGAGCAGACCGCCTCAACGGAACCGGGTCGAGTACCCGGTTGCCGGCGTTACAGTCGAGATTGACAAGGTCAGGATGAAAAAACTCCAGCGCCTCCTTGTTAATAGCATGAACAATGAATTCGCTTCTTTAGCGAGTCACGTCAAGCGCATGTTGCAGGACTTTGGCTTTCGTTTGAAGAGCAGCGAATTACCCGATCGTTCAAAATATGCGTCGTAACCTTCGGTTTTTTCCGACTGCAATAATTCAATGATTTTTACGCAACGTCATCGCTCTTCACCGAGAATTCGCGATATTTAGTTAATTTACCATAATGCGATTTGTTAAGCAGCAAACTTAAAGCTGTTTCACGATACTTCCAACATCTAACTGTTCCATGAAAACATGCATTAGCGGTCTTGAAGAGATCGTTTGTCGTTTATCCGTCGTGACACTGGAGAAAATACCATGCGAAAGTTAAAGAAATCTGAACTGAAACGCGTCTATGGTGCTGGTAACGAAGATAGTGGCCCCATTGAATGCGACGACGACACCAACCCGAATGACACCATCGATTCTGACAAAGAAGGTGTTCCACGCTGCGAGAACCACTAACCCCTGATAGGGGTCAGTCGCCAACCTTTCCAAATAACCGGGCTTGCGGCCCTGCTGTTTGCCGGGCATGAAGATCAAGGCGACGAGGCGGCCCTCCTGCAGCTCGCTGCTAGGGGGGCCGTTATTTCGCGGCCAAAGACCAGCGTACCACGAAGAAAAAAAGAAGAGCTCAAAAAAAGGAAAGCTCCATAAATAGTCAGAACACGGCAGCATTGCGCGTAGATTCTCCGGATTCCCAAGCGCAGTGCCTCACGAAAAAGGCACAGGAGGAGGCCAGGGACTTGCTCCGCCAAGACCACGGCGGCATTCTCGAACACGTCCAGCTCATGGGCCAGCCGCCGCTGAGTAAATATCTCAGGCTTGTTCGTGACAAGGTGGTCAACGGTGCTAATTTCGACCGCCGTGACCTGGTGAGCGAATGGCGCAAGGCCAGCGAATACTATCAGGAACTGGAAGAAAGCGAGACTGGCATCGCCGATGAGATCGAGGTCCTTGAACTTGATCCTGCGCTTGCTCCCCTGGCCGAGGATGCGGCCGCTGATCCGCGCTACCGCTATAACTTCAAAACCTTTGCAACCCACTTTGCGATGGTTGAACTGGACCGGCTGGTGCTGTTCCAGACCCATGTCATCGAACAGGGTACCCGCAGGCTGATGGCACGCCTGGGGCCGTCACCCGACCCGGCGGCACTGTTCCGTTTCTGCCTGCCGCCGGAGGTTCCCGAAGCCCCGGTAAAGATTCGCCGGATCGGCTCGGAGCGCTATATTTTTACGTGCGAGTCGAATGATCTGCGCATGCACGACCCGGTGCTCCTGAGCCCGGATCAGATCCGGGATTACGAGACATTCGGTCCGGTCAGCGGCGTCGTCGGCCTCGTCGTCGGGTTTAGTCCGAACTTCCTGACCGGCGTACGCCAGGGCGAGGATGGGCGGATACTGCTGAAAAACGGCTACCATCGTGCCTACGCTTTGCGGGCCCTGGGGATCACGCATGCCCCCTGCATTATCCAGACGGTCACGACCAGGGACGAGCTCGGAATCGTCGTGAACTCGAGCGTTGCGCGCGACCTGGACTTCTATTTCACGTCGGCGCGACCGCCTTTACTGAAGGACTTCTTCGATCCGAAAATCCGCCGGGTTCATCAAACCTATAAGACGTTGAAGACGATCGAAATCGAGTTCGAGGTACGCGAACACTATGTCGGCGCCTAGTCATCATGAAGTACGCACCCCGCACTCGGGAGAGATCTTAAAGCGTAATCCGCCGGTCGTTCGTGAGCCGCTTTTCCGGCCGAATGTCATCGCCGAACGGCAGAGCCAATGGCTCGGCACGGTCCTGCTTGCGCCCACGATTTCACATAGCCTGTTCGTCGTCTTTGCCGCCGTGGCGATAGCCGCGATCCTGGGCCTGTTGTTCTTCGCAGAATTCTCGAGAAGTGAGCAGGTCAACGGTTGGCTGGTGCCCGAACATGGACTCGTGCGCGTTGTCGCGCCTCAGCCCGGGGTCATCATGCAAGTGCATGTTCGTGACGATGAGATGGTGACCGCGGGCGCTGCCCTGATCACGCTGTCAACAGAGCTCCGCAGCGAGGCATCCGGCGCCACGCAAAAAGAAATCGTGCGCCATCTGCAGGACCGGCGCGACAGCCTGATCGCAGAGCGCGAGTTGCACCGAAAACTGCTCGCGGGGGATGTGGACGGGCTCACTAAACGAATTTGGGCGCGCGACGCGGAACGGAATCATCTCGCGGCCGAAATTGAAATCCAGCGCAGTCAGGTCGAATTTACCCGGCAAGTCGCAGCGCGGCAGCGCGAGATACTCGATAGCGGCCTGACCGCGGCACATCATTTTGAAAGTGCAGAAAGCAATCGTCTCGAGCAAGCTGTGAAGCTGCGCGCACTGGAGCGCCAACTAGCGGCGGTGGGCCGCGAACGCCTCGGGTTACTGGCCGAACGAAAAGCACTGCCAATCAGGAACGAGGCACAACTCGCCGGGCTCGATCGAGACGTGGCGGCATTGGAGCAGGAGTTACTGGCAGCCGAGGCACACCGACAGTTCGTCATCACGGCGACTCAGGCCGGTACCGTCACCGCTCTCCGGGCTGAGCAAGGGAGCAGCGCCAATACGAGCACGCCGCTTCTAAGCCTCGTGCCGGCCAACTCCGAGCTGCATGCCCAGCTATTCGTGCCAAGCAAAGCCATAGGGTTCATCCGGCCAGGTCAGGACGTCCGACTCCGTTATGCGGCATTTCCCTATCAGAAATTTGGCCACCACCAGGGTGTGGTGAGCAGCATTTCGCGCTCTGCAGTCAGTCCGCACGAGTTAGGTGCACAGCTGGCCGGGCTCACCAGCATGTTGAGCGGTGATGAGCCGGTCTATCTCGTGACGGTCCGACTCATAAAGCAGAATGTGGTCGCCTATGGGGAAGCGTTGTCGTTGCAGCCTGGCATGCAGTTGCAGGCAAATGTCCTGATCGAGACCCGCCGTCTGATCGAATGGGTCTTCGATCCCTTGTTCACCATGACCGGAAAGTAACCCTCATGAAGGCGCTCCAAGGATTGCAGATCGGCTGGCGCCGGCGGTTGCCGATGATCCTGCAAACCGAGGCGGCCGAATGCGGCATCGCCAGCCTGGCCATGGTTGCCGGTTATCTCGGCCACAACATCGATCTTACTGACATCCGCCGCCGTTACGGCGTGTCGTTGAAGGGCGCATCGCTCAAGGACCTGATCCGGGTCGCCGAGCAGCTGCAAATGGCAGCGCGCCCGGTACGCATAAAACTTGCTGAACTTTCATTGCTCAAGGCGCCGTGCATTTTGCACTGGGACCTGAACCATTTCGTCGTGATGAAAAGCGTCAAGCGCGGCAGCATTGTGATTCACGATCCGGCCGCCGGTGTACGGCGCATGCCACTGGCGGAAGCATCCAAGCATTTCACTGGCGTCGCCCTCGAACTCACGCCCACCAGCGAATTCAAATCGACCAAGTCCCCACCGCGCGTCAAGTTCAGCACCATTCTCGGCCACATCCTGGGCGTCAAACGATCGCTGTCCCAGCTTCTGTTGCTGGCCATAGCAATCGAGGTGTTTGCGATCACCAGCCCCCTGTTCATGCAGTGGGTGGTCGATCATGCGCTACTGACGGCCAACTACGATCTGCTGTTGACCCTGATTCTCGGTTTTACTTTATTACTGCTTATCCGCACTTTGATATCGGCGATCCGCGGCTGGATGCTGATGGGCCTGGGGGCCTCACTGAAGGTCCAGGCCCAGACCAACCTGTTTTCCCACCTGATCAGCCTGCCGGCGTCCTATTTCGCGACCCGCCACATGGGCGATGTGATGTCGCGTTTCAACTCCCAGGACACAATACTAAGAGCCATCACGACCGAACTCCTGGAGGTGATGCTGGACGGTTTGGTGGTTAGCCTTACGCTGTTCATCATGTACCTCTATTCACCCAGATTGGCGAGCCTGGTATTGGCTGGCGTGTGCCTCTACGGTGCGTTGCGTTGGCTGCTCTACCGCCCACTCCGCCAGGCGTCGGCCGAGGCGATCGTCTGGAGTGCACGCCAGAAAAGCCACTTTCTCGAGACCCTGCGCGGAATTCAAACGATCAAACTGTTCAACGGTCAGGACAACCGCCGCTCCCATTGGCTCAACCTGCTGGTGGAGGCCGTCAACCGAAAACTGATAACGCAGAAACTACAGCTCCTGTTTCGCACGGCTAAAAAACTGTTGTTTGGCGGACTGACGATTCTCGTGGTTGGGCTCGGCGCGCAAGACGTGATTGCGAACACCTTGTCAATCGGCATGCTGCTCGCCTTCATTGCCTATCAGGACCAGTTTGTCACTCGGGTCACCGATCTGATCAACAAATTTGTTGACCTGCAGATGCTGCGGCTGCATGCGGAACGGCTGGCGGATATCGCCTTGACACCGCCGGAGGCACGGGACAGAGGGTTCAGTCGTCTGACGCGCGTGCGCCGCCGCTTCGTCGGGATCGAGGTGCGCGACCTGTCCTTTCGCTATAGCCCCAACGATCGGTGGATCCTGAACGGCATCGATTTTCGCGTCAAGCCCGGTGAGTCGGTGGCAGTGACCGGGGACTCAGGGTGCGGCAAGACCATGCTGATAAAGCTGCTAGCCGGCTTGCTGCAGCCAACCAGGGGCGAGATCCTCGTGGGTGGCAAGCCGATTGCGCGGATTGGTATCGAGACCTACCGGACCATGATCGGCGTGGTATTACAGGAGGATAAACTGTTCGCCGGCTCGATCCAGGACAACGTCAGCTTCTTCTCCGAAAAGCCCGATTTCAAGCGCGTCGAGGAGTGCGCCAAGGTTGCCGCCGTCCATAACGACATCCAGGATATGCCGATGGCATACGAGACCTTGATTGGCGACATGGGCACCACTCTCTCTGGCGGGCAGAAGCAACGTCTGCTGATCGCCCGTGCTCTTTATCGCCAGCCCAGCCTGCTGTTGATGGACGAGGCGACGAGTCACCTGGATCTGCGCCGAGAGAAGCGGGTCAGTGCCGCGATCAAGCAGACAGGCATGACACGTATCTTGGTCGCCCACAGACCGGAGACGATCCGATCGGCGAATCGGGTGATCGACCTCGAGAACGGCAAGATCCGGAAGAATTTGCATCTGGTGGACGACGGCGTGATCCCGCTATCCAGCACACAGGATTATTCCAGCACATAGCTCCGTGGTCCCGAGGTGGCCTTTTCTGGTGTGTCCGCGATACCTTAGAGCGACTGGTACCCGCCGATTACAGGTCGGCGGTGTGCAGTTTCCCACCGCCCGCCAATGTGCCAAAAGGGTTCGTTCCCGAGGATTGTCGTCGAATGACGAAGAGTCAAACTCGGTTTGATTCCATTTATTGTTTTCCTGTGGCCACCAGGTTTGTTATTATTGGCTCTCTGGAAATGGTGCTTCCAACGCCTGCATCAGAGGTTCAAGATGCTCTTGATAATTCTTCCAGCGACCGACTGAGGAATCATTGATCGGCTGGCGCACCTGCGCCAGGCTGGCGGTACGCACCACTCTCTTTGTTTCGTAAAAACGCAGGCAGGCCGACTCATATCCGAGTCCGCAAAACTCCAGCAGTTTGCGGACCTCATTTTCCGTATCAGAGATTACATTCTCATACTGCAGGTGATAAATCCTGCCCGGCATGGCTTCGTCCCAGTGCGTGATCAGATCCTGATACAGACGGTGACGCCAGCCGATAGTCTGCAAGTCGTAACAAAAGGGATGCTGCACACCAAAATCTCGAAAATAATAGGATAAGCCCTGATCCAGCGGATCCCGATCGCAGTGAATGATCTTTGCATTCGGAAGCATAATAAAGAAAAGCCCAAACTTCGCGTCCATCCCAAGACTTTTATCGACAAAATGAGAGAAATCCTGAAGCTTTCCTTTCACTGCCCGAACATAGCTCAACGCTGATTTTCGGATCGATTCAACTGGCAAATCTCCGCTGCCATCGGGGAACGTAAGGGCCGAATCGGTAAACAGTGAATTCAGTGTCGGGGATAATACCTCAGCCTCTCCGGTTCCATGGACCAGGCTGTGACTGTCCAGGATAGATTCGACCAGAGTCGTTCCCGATCGTGCCTGCCCCGTAACAATAATGATGCTGCTATCGTCAATGCCGGCAGCATCAAAACGTCGAAAAAAATCTATGCCGAATACTTTCTTTATCTTCTGATTGAACTCCACCATCGCGGGTATGCTGTCTGCGGGCATGCCTTTCGCGGACGAGCTGTAGTCTTCATCGGCGATTTGGTTTCCTGCCGAATAATACTTAAAGGCCTTGTCATATTCCCTGAGATCATCAAATATTTTTCCGAGTGCAAATGCTATTTCTCTTTGCCGATCCCTGTTCAGATCAACAGACTCAAATCGTTTCTCCATCAAGGCTATCTCATCGCTATATTCCGAGTACTTGGTAATGGTTGCTAATTCAACGTATAGATCAGTACGCTCAGGGTTCAATTTCAACGCTTGCCGAAAGTAACGACGCGCATCATCAAATCGTCCGCGTTGCTGAAGCAGGCGGCCGAGTTGATTGTGGGCATCGAAATTCCCTGGCTCCAGTTCCGTGAGTCTCTCGAAGTTTTTTAACAGGGATTCAGGGCGGCCCAGCCTTTCATGTAATGTGATCAGGGCCTTTGTTGCGACGATATCATCCGGATTCTCGGCCAGGATTCGCTGATAGAATGTCTCTGCCTGTTCCAGGCTCCCGCTTGACATATATGTTGAAGCTATTTGGTGCAACATTATATTGTCCGACCTCGGTCCATCATGATCAAGCCGACTCCTCCAGCAGCGCCAATATGGGTTGTCAGTATATTAGTCTATCAAGGTCGGGAAAAGCCGCCGAATTCGTCTGATTAACGAGGCTCATGTCCATTTTTACCCGCCGGCCAACTCGTTGCATTCGCGTGGCCGATGCCCATGTCTGGTTGGTCAGCTTCAAGGATTATGATTTAGAATACTTTGAAAAGGAACAGGGTCAAGTGGAACCCGGTCCTGATCCGTTCGCTCCGGAGAAAGTTTACCTATGTCTCCGCTATAAAGCGTAAACAATGCGACCGGAATGCACCCGGGAAGGATGGTGGTGATGGGTGGACTTTAAGTGACACCATCTTTGCAGACGTGCGTAGCGCGGCCGCAAAGAATTTAGGTGAAACTTATGCCCGGAAAACCACAGGTTTTTCGGGCTAACCACCGACCCCGGCATTCTGAGAGCGACTGTTCAGTTGCAAGCTATTGTTTTAACTATTAAATGCCAAGGGGCGTTCATTGCAATCTGCAGTACTGTGCATAATGATGCATAATCAGGTCCCGTAAATTTCTCGAAGCAACTGCAAAAAATAAACCCGGCACCTTTTTGCTGGTGCTCGACGAAGCTGATCGCATGCTGGAGATGGGTTTTCAGAAAGAATTAGATGCTATCGTCGAGGCCACACCATTGCAGCGCCAGACATTGTTGTTCAGCGCTACCTTCCCGGCAGAGATCGGGGCGGTGGCTGGTCGCATCATGCACAATTCTAAGCGGGTTACCGCTGCTGCAGCACATGACAGCACCACTATTGTGCAGCACTTTTATAGAGTCGATGATGATGGCGCAAGACTTACTGCGTTAAGACTCTTGTTGCTACAGCACCAACCCGAGTCCACTGTCGTTTTTTGCAACACCAAAAAGGAAACGCGGGAACTGGCTGAAGCACTGCGGAATTATAAATTCAGTGCTTTGGCGATTCACGGCGATCTCGAACAGAATGATCGCGATCGCACTTTGGTGCGCTTTGCCAACAAGAGTGTTGCGGTTCTGGCGGCCACCGATGTGGCTGCACGCGGCCTGGATATCAATGCACTGGATGCTGTCGTGAACTACCACATCTCCAGTGATCCTGAAGTTCACGTCCATCGTATCGGCCGCACAGGAAGAGCCGGCAGCACGGGGTTGGCATTTACGCTTTATGGAGATAATGAGCGCCACAAAATTGATCGGTTGGGCGATTACCTGGAGCTTGTTATCGAGGCAGAAGAGTTACCGCCTAAAAAGCTGCTGAACACATCACCCGCACAGCCGCGAATGGCAACCCTGCTGGTAACCGCCGGTAAGAAGCAAAAGATTCGTCCCGGCGATATCCTCGGAGCATTGACGGGCCAGCAAGGTATTGCGGGCAAGCAAGTCGGCAAGATTAATATCTTCCCAGACAGCTCTTACGTTGCTGTTAACCAAAACGCTGTTAGTGCCGCTCTTAAAATACTCAGCCAAGGCAAGTTAAAGGGCCGCTCGGTCAAGGCACGGAAAATTGACGGCCAGCCAACCAATAGTCGCAGGCTTGAGCGCCGCAAAAAGAGTTTTAGATAGCTTGATATGAAAATTTTATACGGTACTGACAAATTAAATGCTGCCAAGTGACAATAGCGGTATGAATACATCGAATGCTCAATGCAAACGCCTAAATAAAATAACCAGCACTATCTCACGTCGGACACTTCTGCAGCGAGGCGTTTTGAGCACCCTCGGATTTTCTGTCCCTCTTTTATATCAGCAGTCAGCCACAAGCCGAAACATGGAAAACTTTAACGGGAATTCACTCTTACAGCTGTCACTCGGCGAAACCGCGAATCATCTGCGGTCCGGCGACCTTTCGGCACGGGATCTCGCCGAGGCAGTCATCACAGCGGCCAGGCAGTACTCCGATCTCAATGCCTACACTACATTCGTTGCGGATCGGTTACGTAGCAGCGCCATCGAAGCCGATTCTGCCCGGAACCGGGGAGATAAGATCGGTCTACTGCATGGCGTTCCCGTAATACTGAAGGACAATATCAACACAGCAACATTGCCTACCAGCGGCGGCACACCGGGACTGATAAACAACCGGCCCGGTGACGATGCGCCCGTCGCGGCCCGCCTGTTCGCAGGTGGCGCCCTACTCGCGGGAAAGGCGAATCTGCACGAGCTGTCGTCGGGTGGAACCAGCAACAACCACACCTTCGGGGCCGTGGGCAATCCATACGATATGACACGAATCCCGGGTGGCAGCTCCGGCGGAACCGCTGCCGCCGTTGCCGCACATCTGGTACCCGGCGGACTTGGCACAGATACAGGTGGTTCGGTCAGGGTGCCGGCCGCATTATGCGGGGTGGCCGGACTGCGGCCGACCACCGGCCGTTACCCGACGGCGGGCATCGTACCCTTGAGCAGTACGATGGATACCGCCGGTCCGATTGCGCGCAACATCACGGACGTGGCATTGATGGATGCCGTGATCACTGAAGAATTCAAGGATTTAGTTTCCCCGCTTCCTGCATCGTTACGAATGGGCGTCCCGTATGACTCGTTGATGAAAGCAACCGGCAATGATGTAAAGAGTGTCATCGACAAGGCTCTCGATACATTGCAGGCAGCGGGCATTACCCTGGTGCCCGTCAAACTGACCGAGATCAAAGCGCTGACGACCAGAGCCTTCGGTGCGCTTATCGGTTACGAGTTTCGTCATGCGATGACTGACTACCTCGAACTTTTTGCGCCCGGATTGACCGTCGATGAACTGAGCGAACAAATTGCCTCACCGTCGACCAAAAAAATGCTCCAGGGCAAGACTGGCAGGACAATTAATAAAGATTTTTATCAGGAGGTACTGAATGAGCATTTGCCCCACCTGAAACAGATGCATGTCCGTCTCTTCGAACATCATCGTATCGATGCGCTGATCTTTCCGACGACACCGGAGGTCGCTCTTCCACGCGCAGAGGATGACAGCGTGTATCGTGATGGCAAACCTGCATTCTCGTGGTTTTATTTCAGCAATACCGTGCTGGCGAGTGTGGCCGGCAATCCGAGCCTGACGATACCGGCAGGTCTGTCTGCAGAAGGCATGCCGGCTGGCATCAGCATTGACGGTCTGCCCGGAGCAGACCGGAAAATATTGGCGATTGGCCAATTAGTTGAACGGCTACTTGCTTGAAATAGTGAAATGGGGTCGGGTCGAAGGCCATTTATTAACGTTAGCGTAGCGTGTCACGGGTCAGCAGCAGGCAGCCAACCCGTAGTCGAGTGGCAGTCGTCACATTCCTGCTGAGTGATGAGGTGATCGTTGTTCTTGCCAGTTGCCGTTGTGCCGTCATGACAGCTCGAACACGTGCCGATCACGTCAAGGTGGTCAACGCGAAGAGCTGGTTCCCAAAACGTTGTGCTATGACAGTCTTCGCAAAAATCGGTTGTATTCATATGATCGATTGATTTCTCCATCGCGATAATGCCGTTGTGGCAGCTAATACAGCTACTGGTAATGTTGAAATGATCAAATCTGGCAGGGACCCAGGCTGTCGTCATATGGCAGTCGTCACATTGATCACTGCTTACGCTGTGGTTCGCTGACTTGCCCGTAGCCTTCACACCATTGTGGCAACTCACACAACTGCCAATAACGTGCATGTGATCTACGCTCGTGACCGGGGCCCAAGACGTTTCACGGTGACAGTCCTCGCATTGAATGGTGCTGAGAATGTGGTCCATCGGCACCGGCGTCGCTTTGACCAGGCCGGCCCGGGCGTGACAACTGGCACATACTCGCGGTGTGCCCTGGAAAACCCCTCCCACATGGCAGGAAGCACAATCTGTGGTTCGATGCGTGCCCTCCAATGGAAAGCCGGTCGAAAAATGGTCAAAGCTTGATTGAAAGGCGGACTGAGCAAAGGCTTGTGTGGGAAGAATGATGCATGTAAGAACAAGCAGTATTACAAAGTATCTCATCATTGCGCCCTTCTTGTACCAACAAGCGAACTCATCGTGTGACAACGACCACTATCGGGTCTGAATTGTCCTGAGTGAATATCGTCACGGCGGTGACAGCGGGCGCATTGTTTTGACACCTCCACATGAAGCTCGCCTTAATCAAAAATCTTTATCGGTGATTCTGTGGCAGCCGGAACCGCCGCCGCTGCAATCCTTGTTTTGTCCGACAGTGCCGTTTTCCCCGCCGATATGTTTGCCTTTGCGTTTGAAATCACGCTCGTGACAGGCCGCGCAGAAAGGCGCGTATTGAGGCGAGGGGTACACAAACGTGCTGTTGATGCTATTGCCGTGACAGCCGCTGCAGCCGGGATCGTTTCGGTGGTCGCCCGGGTAATCCCCTTGCGGATCATGGCTGAAGAAGGTCGGCGCCCAGCCCATCGTGACATGACACTCGTCGCACTGGACGGTCGTGTCTAAATGGCCTGATGGCTTGAAAGTCGCTCCGCCGCCGACACTGTGACAATCATCGCATCTGCCGACGGTACTGCTGTCGTGAACCCACGTGCCACCGGCGAACGTCGCCGTCGTATGACAGAAGTGGCAATCCAGAGCGGTGCCAATGTGGTCGGCATCCATGCCGATCGCGGTCGCACCATCGTGACAGGAAACACAATTGTCCACGATGCCGGTATGGTCAAAGGTTGCGGGGACGAAGGTGTTCGTATTGTGACAGACGCCGCAATCCTGATTGGTGGCGAGATGATCATTTGATTTGGGCGTGGCGAAACCGGCTTCGTGACACGAGACGCAGTTACCCATGATACCGACATGATCAAACGTAGCGGGCAGGAATCCCGTGGTTTGGTGGCAGTTGACACAATCACCGTTGGTTGGCACATGGTTGGTGCCTTTTCCTGTGGCGGTAATACCGTTGTGACATGACGTACAGTTATTCACGATGCCCTGGTGATCGAAGTGGGCACTCGCAAAGGAAGTCGGAGTGTGGCACACCGAGCAGTCCGCGGTAGTCGGAATATGCGGCGGGTTGACCTTGGCGTCCTTGCCGGTTGCGTCAGTGCCATTGTGGCACGACTCACAATTATCGACGATGCCGGTGTGATTAAACACCGCCGGCGTAAAGGTACCGCCGGGTACGTGACAGACATCGCAATCCTCGTTGGTCACGACATGATCGGGCTTGGCGTCCTTACCGGTTGCATCGACACCGTTATGGCAGGAATCGCAGCTGGCATTCAAAACTTCCGGGCTGCTGTGGTCGATAAACGCGCCGGCAAAACTAGTCGTGTTGTGGCAAACGGAGCAATCTCCGTTCGTGTTTTGATGAACCGGCGTATCGGTCTCCCCTAAGGCGCCGAGAGCGACGAAAGCGGGACTGCCATCATGGCACGAGGCGCAATTGCCTGAGATACCCGAATGGTCAAAAACGGAGGGAGTGAACGCTGTAGTCGTGTGGCACAGGTAACAATCCTGATTTGTCGGCAAATGGCCTGTCGCCTTAACCAGATTGGGATCGGCGGGGAAGAATTGACTGACATGACAACCTTCACACCCACGGGTAATGCCTTGATGAACCGTGATGAGAAAGGTTGTCGACGCAAAAACACTAGTGGAGTCGTGACAGACACTGCAATCATCCTGAGCCGGAATGTGGTTCACCGTCTTCGGAGTTGCGATACCCGTGTCATGGCAGGATGCACAATTGTTTGGATCTATCCCCAGGTGACTGAAGGTTATTCCTGCGAAAGCCGTGAAGTCAGTGATAACGTGACAAGAAGAGCAATCCAGGGATGTCGGTACGTGATTGGCGGATTTTCCGAGACTGATTTCGCCGTCATGGCAAAGCGCACAATTGCTGGTATCGATACCCACGTGATCGAACGTCGCACCTGCAAAGTCGACGGTGTCATGGCACACGGAGCAATCCTCGGTGGTCGGCAAGTGATTGAAGAGCTTACCGACGCTGATCACATTGTTGTGGCATGACTCACAGTTATTGACCACGCCGAAATGATCGTAGGTACCCGTAGTAAAGGTGCCCGGAGTGTGACAAACGCTGCAATCCTCGGTGGTCGGCATGTGGTTGACCGATTTACCACTCGCCGTCACACCATGACACGAGGCGCAGTTGTCCACGAAACCGCTGTGATCGATGAATGCATCAGCGAAGTCAGTGGTGTTATGACACGATCCGCAATCCTCGATCGTTGACAGGTGCACAGGCACGGCGGATGCCTTACCGGGGGCATTGATACTATTGTTATCGTTGTGACACGACTCACACGGCTGCACCGCAGGATCAATACGATGATTGAAGACACCATCAAGACTGAAGGTCTCTATTCTATGACACGCTCCGCAATCGACGAACGTCACGGGATGGCCATTGGTTGGTCCGGTCGCGGTAACCCCATGGCAGGAATCACATCGGTTACCCACAACCGCGGGGCCAGTGTGGTCGGGAAAGGCCCCCTGAAAACTGTCAGTCGAGTGGCAGGAACCACATTCTACGTTGGTGTCCGGGTGAGGTGGGGTGGGTGTCTTACCTAAGGCCACCTGGCCGTTGTGGCAGCCTTCACATGACCGGGAAATACCCGAATGATCGAAGCTTCCGTCCGGTTCTAGCAGCAGGAAATGGGTGGTGTCATGACAGTCGTCGCATTCGGCGATCGTAGGCGTATGAAATTCGGACTTACCGATGGCCAATACACCGTTGTGGCATTCGCTGCAGTTTCCTAATACTTCTGAATGATCAACGTAGTGGATAACGGCTAATCCCAGGGGCGTCGGTGTATGACAAACCGCGCATATATTACTGGTAGCGAAGTGATCCAGAGATTTACCCTGAATCGCACTAAGCTCATCGTTATGACAATTCACACAATCTGGTGACAATCCTTCA
Source organism: Chromatiales bacterium (assembly GCA_002688175.1). Classification (GTDB taxonomy): domain Bacteria; phylum Pseudomonadota; class Gammaproteobacteria; order Steroidobacterales; genus SMWD01. The sequence continues at coordinate 6,620 of NZCC01000062.1, read as the reverse complement.
TGAAAAAAACCTGGTTCGGGTGGAATCGTGGCCACGGCAAGCCCAATCGCGCGCTGACTGGATATACCTTCTGCGCTAACCACCAGTTGTGCCGTGTAGGTTCCGCTGGCATCGGCGACGAAACTGGGATTCGCCGTTGTGGCATTTTGCAGTTCGGCATTACTGGCATCGGGTTTAGAGGAGAACGACCAGAGAAAGCTCAACGGTTCCGCAGATGTTGTAAACGATCTGTTGCCATCCAGCGTGACCGTCTCGCCCACCCGCACTGTAACGATAGGCCCCGTTCTGGCGACAGCGCTGGCAATGGTTGCCGGCGCCGGGTCCTCGGCGGATGCATTATCACTGCCGCCGCTTGAGCACCCGGCAGCAAATACCACAAGCATGAATGCCAATAAGCTGCCCGTCAGCTGCCGAGACAATTCTTGTGTCAGTAGGTTCATTCAGTATCGTAATTCCTGCGTCATCATTTCTATCTGCCGCTCGTAGTCGCGTTACATTGCTCCATGTAGCCTCCGAACGCGCTGCTGATCAACTTCAAGGTCTCCTGACCGTCCCATCCTCTGGCTCCTTAGATTTTCTCGGCTACGCAGCCATTAGCATCGACGAGAATCGTAAAAGGTATACGGGGGGCTCCGAGCGTGCGTTCGATGCGAAACCTGAGGCCGATGAAATGAGTGATGGTCGCATTCAACGCTTGAAAAAAATCAACCTGATCATGATGACAAAATGCGTGATTTTTGTGAAAGATGCAAATAGCAAAGTGTGACTTGAATCACGATTCAGCTTTTTGCAATGTTTTGTTGAGTCAATCAACCCCGCCAGTGACGGCACTAAAATCATGCATATTCTCGAGATCGAGACGCAGCCAAACCTTGAAGCGCGACTGACAATCGGTTGCTGTCAATATTGCACTGCGCACTTCGCTGAGAAGCAGGGATTTTACATAATGGAAACGAAACCAAATACCGCCGGATGTCTGTGGTTGCTTTGGGTTGAAACTGTCATTCAGCCGCAGAAAACCGATGCCCTGGCTGAATAATCGGTAACTAATGTGGACTCAACCACTGAATGACCCACTTCAAATTCTGGTGAATATCTATGGTTGCTCATACACTCCTCCTAGGGCTGATTCTAGCCAGAGAAATGTCTGTCAGGTCGGGGGGGGGGAAGTCCAAAGTTGTTGTCCGAGCATCGGTTCGCGGTAACGCCGACGTCACATACTTTCATGTCAGCCGTTGGCATCAACAAATCTATAAAAAAGTCAAACATTTTTCTTCGTGCGGAGTTGGATAGGTTTTCAATCGCACCGGCGAAAAATGACTTGTCCTGATACTGATGGTAGTGCTGTACGCCGTCCGGTTCGGCCGTATATATTGGCTCAAAAGTTGATGGTGCTTATATATATGAAAATCAAAACACCTTTGAATTGTATGATTTAATAACAAATTCGATCCTCGGCCAAACAAAAGATATGCCCACAACAATAGCAGTAACTGCCGGTTCGATCCTATTGGCCGCTCTGATCCTGTGGGGCGTGGGACATGCAATTTCCCGTTACTGCAGAATCACTGCAAACATCAATCTACTCGCCATTGGCATCGGCCTGTCGGCAGTCATAACGGTCGGCGGGCTTCTTAACGCGCTTCAGCTGGCCTATGCCCCGGCTCTGTGGACCATGACCATCCTCGGCGCTGTGATCACGACGCTGGAGTTGCGGCGGGTCAGGTTCGGCGCGGCATCCCTGCGAGTAATGCCGGTCATGGTGATTGCGGTGGCGCTATTGATAACCGCTGCGGTGCTTTTCACCACCATGACCCAGGTTCCACCTCGGGCCTTCAACCATTTCGATGACCTGCAAAAATATTTTTCCTATCCGGTACGGATGCTGGCTACCGGCACTCTGTCGGGCAGCCCTTTGAATAGCCTCGGACACAGCATGTTGGGCGGGCTGGCCTTTTTGCAGGCTTTCGTGTTATCGCTGCTGCCAATCCAATATATCAGTGTTGTTGATGGTGTATTTGGCCTGGCTGTTTTATTGGCTATTAGCGCCGTAATTGGCTGGCGCATGGCGCCAGGTTCGATCATGGTTTTCGCAATCCCGCTGACCATTCTGTTAATAGAACCTCAGAGCATTAACACCTCCAGTGTCTATTTGCCCTGCATCCTGATGCTGACAGCATTTATGCTAATCAAGGACCATAACTCGCGTGCGAGCCCGATTCTGCTCGGCGTGGTCTACACCAGCCTGGTTACGATTAAAGCTACTTTCGCACTGTTTGTGGTTGTTCACTTTTTGCTGGCATTTATAGCGGTGTTTATTGCAGTCCGTGCATGGCGACAGTCAGTATTTTGGGTGTTGCGCGTGGTCCTCGGGGCATGTGCTGCGGTTCTGCCCTGGCTGATCACTTTCCGGCAGGAGTTCATGCTCTGGGGGGTAAATCCACAGACTGAGACCCTGTCAGGGGCTGGTCCGTTGCCAAATCTGCTGTCTACGACACCATTATACTGGGGAGCGTCCTATGCCGCCTATTCTCTGATCGCCGCAGTGTGCGCTCTGTCAGCCATCCTTTGCCTACGCAAGGCTTTTGACCGGAGTGATGAAAACCAGAATATTTTGCTTGCTGCATTTGCCGCGGCGGCAAGTGGCCCGTTTCGCTTCCCGCATGAATGAAACCGGATCGAGAGTGTGCTGCAGAACATCAGTGGTGAAAATGATATCTTTGCTGTTAGAGTGGCGGCATCCTCAGAGGATAATCGGGCGCCCCGGGCGCTATCTACGGGGAAAAATGCAGTTCGACCCCAATCAATTTGAAAGCAACTCTTGACAAGAAATAAACCCGGCACCTTATGCAATTACCGATAGTGGTGTCTGGTATACCATTAAATATTGTGAAGATTATTTCTAGTACAATTGGTTACATACTTACAGGCAGCATGATTGCTGCTTGCGGGGCGAGCGAGCCGGCCGCAGACCAGCAAAACGAGCTGGCGAACCGGCGCAACGCGATGGTCCGGCAAATCGAGCGGCATGTACATGAAACCGCTCCCTACCTCGGCCGTGAAGCCCTCGACCCGCGAGTTATAGCGGCGCTGGCTGCCACGCCACGCCACGAATTCGTGCCGACGGCACTCGCCGACCTGGCTTACGAAGACCGACCGCTACCGATCGGCAACGGTCAGACGATTTCCCAGCCTTATATCGTCGCGATCATGACGGACCTGCTCAACCTCGATGACGACTGTGTCGTGCTCGATGTCGGCACCGGATCGGGCTATCAGGCTGCGATCCTCGCAGCGCTGTGCAAGGAGGTCTGGTCTATCGAAATCGTCCCGCCGCTAGGGCGCGCGGCGGCGAAAAGGCTGACGCGGCTCGGGTATGCGAACGTCGAAGTGCGCATCGGCGACGGGTTCGCGGGCTGGCCCGAACACGCGCCGTTCGACGGGATCGTCGTCGCCGCGACCGGCGATGCGCTGCTGCCGCCGCTGCTGGCACAACTCAAACCGGGCGGTCGCATGATCATGCCGGTGCGAGGTAACCAGGGCGAGATTCTGGTCGTCGCCACTAAAGACGAGAACGGCGCAGTCGAGACGCGGGATATTATGCCGGTCAGGTTTGTGCCGCTGACGCGCGACACGGCAAACGACGCCAGGAAATCAGATTAGCCCAAATCTCCAATCAACGAATGCGACCGCCGACCGTGATGCATTACATCATCTACCGCATCGCCACCGGCCCCCGGCATTTCCAGTTCCAGCACCAATAGAATCCAGCACGATGTAGATCGCGAGTTCACCGAATATGGGGTTTATGCTTCCTATACGCTAGGGACGATGCTGAACTCACTGTACTGATAACCCTGGTCTAGGTGGGCATCCGATGTATTGAGCCAGCTCTTGCCCAAGAAACGAGGTGATGGGTGGACTTTAAATGACACTATCTTTCTGTGCCTGCAAAGCAGGTTCAGAAAGATCTTAAGTGGAATTTATGCCCGGAAAACCATTGGTTTTCCGGCCTAACCACCCACCCCGGCATTATGAGAGCGACTGCTCAGCTGTAAGTTATTGTTTTAATTAATAATCGCCAAGGTGCGTTCGTTGCCAAGTGTATGACTGTGCATAACGATGCACAATCAGGTCACGCAAATCTCCCGCAGCACCTTGAAAGCAACTCTTGACAAGAAATAAACCCGGCACCTTTATAATAAATTGACAGACATGAATTACCCTAATCTCCTCGCGCCACTGGATCTCGGCTTCACTACGCTGAAGAATCGGGTGCTCATGGGTTCCATGCACACGGGTCTTGAAGACGGCAACAGGCACGAGCGCCTGGCTGCCTATTTCGCGGAACGCGCCCGGGGCGACGTCGGTCTGATCGTTACCGGCGGCTATGCGCCCAACCGTGCCGGATGGGTGAAGCCCTTCGCCGGCAAGCTAACGACCCGGGGCGAGGCCGCCAGGCATCAGCTGATTACAAAAGCAGTTCACGCCGAGGGCGGAAAAATCGCGATGCAAATACTGCACGCCGGGCGTTACGCTTATCATCCGTTCTCGGTAGCGCCCTCGCGCATACGCTCACCCATCACGCCGTTCACTCCACGGAAGTTGTCTACCTCCGGCGTGGAGAAACAAATAAAAGATTTTGTTCGATGCGCTCAACTGGCGCGCGATGCCGGCTACGACGGTGTCGAAATCATGGGTTCGGAAGGATACTTCATTAATGAATTCCTGGTCACACACACAAACCAACGCACAGACAAGTGGGGTGGTGACTATTCACAGCGCATGCGCTTGCCCGTCGAGATCGTCACACGAACCAGAGAAGCCGTGGGCAATGATTTTATTATCATCTACCGTCTGTCCATGATCGATCTGATTCCCGAAGGCAACAATTGGGACGAAACGGTGGCTTTGGCGAAGGCGATCGAGAGCGCCGGTGCCACGATCATCAACACGGGCATCGGCTGGCACGAAGCGCGGGTTCCGACGATCGCCACTTCAGTTCCGCGAGGCGCTTTCACCTGGTTAACGAAGAAGATGAAATGCGAAGTAACCATTCCATTGGTAACTTCCAATCGTATTAATCTCGCGGCCACAGCAGAACAAATATTGGCAGATGGTTGCGCCGATATGGTCTCACTGGCACGACCCATGCTGGCCGATCCGGAATTCGTGATGAAGGCGCGTGACGGGCGTGCTGATGAAATCAATGTATGCATTGCCTGCAATCAGGCCTGCCTGGATCATGCTTTCGTCAACAAGATGAGCAGTTGTCTGGTGAATCCGCGGGCTTGTCACGAGACAGAGCTGAACTACGTTGCCACCAAGATTCGTCGGCGTTTCGCCGTTGTAGGCTCAGGACCCGCGGGCATCGCGGCCTCCCTGGTGCTGGCCGAGCGTGGCCACGAAGTCGATTTGTACGAGGCGGAAACGGAAATCGGCGGCCAGCTTAATATGGCCAAAGTGATTCCGGGCAAGGAAGAATTCCATGAGATGTTGCGCTACTTCAAGCGACAGATCGAGTTAAAGCCAGTGCGCGTGCACCTGAATACCCGCGTTAGTGCTGATGACTTAATAGCCAAAGCTTATGACAGCGTACTCATTGCAACCGGAGTCGTGCCGCGGGATCCAAAAATCGAAGGACAGGACCATCCGAAAGTACTTAGTTACATTGATGTGCTCCGCACGCGAGTACCCGTTGGCAAGCGCGTGGCAATCCTGGGCGCCGGGGGTATCGGCTTCGACGTCGCAGAATATCTGCTGCAAGACCGCAGATCTCCCACCATGCATCTCGACGCATGGCTTTCTGAGTGGGGCGTCGTCGATCCGTCTGCAGCACGCGGCGGTATCGCTCCTGATCGAAAGCAACCAGAGCCGCCCGTTCGGGAGATAACACTACTACAGCGCAAAGCCGGTAAACACGGCGCCAGGCTGGGCAAAACCACCGGCTGGATTCACCGCGCGACGCTGAAAATGAACAATGTCCGCATGATCGGTGGCATCAACTACGAACGCATCGGCGATGAAGGACTCTTGATTACTTATGGCAAGAAGCATGAGCGTCCAACCTGGATCGATGTTGACAACATCGTACTGTGCACAGGACAAATACCGTCGCGAAAGCTGCAAGAGCCACTGGATTCTGCCGGCATTCCCACTCACGTAATCGGCGGTGCCGATGTAGCAATGGAACTCGATGCCAAGCGCGCTATTGATCAGAGCAGTCGTCTCGCTGCGCGGCTTTGATGTCAACTAAAGGCGGGTTAGATCTGCCACTTACCATCGTAACAAGCAGCTAAAAACGAAGGTCGGCGATCTTAATTTTGACGGATTGATCGATATTTCGGACTTGATTATTGCTGCAGCCACAGATTCTAAGCAACTCGATCACACTGAATACGGTGCAAATGCAGCAGGCGGATCTTTATCCTGTTGACGGAGATGGCGTACTGGATATTTCTGATCTTGTGGTCTCGGAGAGAGTTTTGGCGGCCCCATAAGAGGGTAATCAGGTCCCGAAAAACTCCCGAATGTTGATTTGCACCGAAAGCTGACCCGGGTTTTGCATTGAAAATTGACCCCCCCAGATGACCTGATTATGGCTCAGGTTTTGCCTTTTT
>NZCC01000061.1 GCA_002688175.1 Chromatiales bacterium | reverse complement strand
GTTCTTCGGTAAATCGCTTGCCTTTCATCGGTTCCTCCAATATCGAGAAACCCTAACATAGCAAGTGGACCAATTATGACGGGGCTAGCCAAGTTCACTATCGAGTGGCTGTACATGAAGTCTATACAACTACAAATATTATTGTACTTAATCTGTTTTCTATTAATGAACGCTTATGTCCCGGTGCTTGCGTTAAATCAGGTTAAAGTCGAACTGAAAACTTCCGAGAAAAAGGGGGCAGAATCTCTGGGGAACATAGACTTGTACCAGGAATCCTACGCGCTGGTTATTGGTAATGATAATTACACCAATGGCTGGCCCCGGCTGTCTAATGGGGTTAAGGATGCGATTGCGGTCGCCGATGAGTTGACTCGCCAGGGTTATACAGTAGATCTTAAAACAGACCTGAGCGCAGTAGAGCTCAAGAGTACCCTCAGAAACTTCTTTATCATGCGTGGGCAAAATCCAGAAGCCAGGCTGTTTTTGTGGTATGCGGGACATGGTCAAACAGTAAAAGGAGAAGGATTTCTTGTCGCCACAGACACTCCTACCAGTGATAAGCCGGATTTCAAGCTGTCCGCCATTCATATGCGGGATTTTGGCAGTTGGGTCAGGTTGGCAGAAAGCAAGCACGTACTGGCAGTCTTCGATTCCTGCTTTGCCGGTACTATATTTACTGCCCAGCGAGGTTCTCCTCCACCCTCTATAACTATGGCAACAACCTACCCGGTCAGGCAGTTTCTGACGTCTGGCGACGCGAATCAACTGGTGCTTGATAATGGCGCTTTCAGAGAATTATTTGTTCGCGCGCTAAGAGGGGAAGAAAGAGCAGATATTAATTTTGATGGCTATTTGACAGCCAGTGAACTGGGTTTTTTCATTTCTGATCGGATGACTAATCTTACTCAGGCAAATCAGACGCCTCGATATGGAAAATTAAGAGACAAGGATTATGACCGCGGCGATTTCATAATTGCCGTTTTAGAACAGCAAAATTTGTTAGTTGATAAATCTATTAAAGTACAGGCAACTGAAACAGAAAACCTGATGTGGGAATCTGTCAGGCAAATAAATACAGCCAGTGCTTATCAGCAGTATCTCAGTAAATATTCCCGCGGCATGTTTACAGATTTGGCAAAACTGCAGATAGAGACACTGAATAAAAAACAACAGAAACAAAAGAAGCAGCTAAAACAACAGAAAAAAATTGTTGTTGCGAAACCGTCAAAACCCAAAGAGCCCACATATAATCTGCAACCATTGGTCAAAACTGTTTATGCCACAGAGGCTCTGGTCGCGAAAGGAAAACCCTTTGTCAAAGCGACAACTAAAGCTGTGTTTGAAAAGGGTGAGCAAATTAATGTGATTGCAGAAGTAAGCGGGCTGAGCAGTCAGTGGCTGCAAGTGCTAGAGCGTGAACAGGAGGTGTTCATTTCAGCAGGTCTGGTGACAGATACACCGCCCAAAAAATCGATGGCACAATTAATCAAGGAAAGTAAAGCCCAGATGGGGGTTAATACTGATGCAGGCGTATCTGAATACAGGCAGAAACAGTGCTTTAAGGATTGCGAGGGAAAGTCGTATCTGGATATGAATGCATCCACTCAGAAGAGCATGGAAGATGCCTGTTCCTTTTCAGGTGACTCAAAACAGTATGACTTTTGCATCAAGCAGGCAAAAAATGTGTGGCGTAAAAGTCTTCTGAAAAGCTGTGAATCACAGTGCCAACGCCGCTAGCTTCTGATATGCAGCGCTTTGCCCATTGACCTGCAAAGCAATTAAAATTTTCATGCCAATATATCCCCGGCTTAGTACAGTTCGGCGCCTGGCGCAGCTTTGAGTTCTGTTCAGGCATTGTTGCAGGGCAGGCTATCAACATCCAGTCAGGCTTTTTGCTAAAGACAATTAGCAGCCGAAGATTCCAATATTTATTTACAAATATTTCTCAGTTGTCCATCTAAGAATAGTAATCGTTACTTAGACAGTAATTGATTGCAGTTAAAAAATTATTCTTAGGGAGATAGCAATGAATGCACAAGTCAAAATTTCTACCAGTGGAAAAATTCGTCAACTTTTTCTGTCAATAATGCAATCTGTGTCAGAGTGCCTGGTGGCATTATCTTTTGCCCCCGCGTTGATTATATTTTCTTAGTTAAATTGGGGTCGAACCGAGTTTTCCGCTAGTCAGTTTTTGCGGTTCGACCCCAAAAAATATCGTCATTCAACCGGATGACCGCCGGCCTCCCAGCTGAGCATGTGCCCCTCAAGTTCGGTGATTTTAGTAAAGCCTTTCCTGTGCAGGACCGCGTCCGCACTGACTGCACGTCGTCCGGACCGGCAGTGCAGTACGATCGTGTTATTTTTATGGCCATCCAGCTCGGCGATCCGAGCCTCGAGCTCGGTATGTGGAATATTTACAGCGCCGGGAATGTGCCCGCTTGCAAACTCATCTTGTGACCTTACGTCGAGGATCAGCGGTGCATTACCGGCGACGATCAATGCATCCAGATCAGCTGCGGTTATGGACTTCTCACCGTGCGCACCGGAAATGCTGCTTACAGTGAACAGAGCAAAAGCAATAATCAGTGTGAGTTTTTTCATGGTATCTGGTCCTGGAGAATATTCAGTCTGCTGCAATCTTATCATGTAGCTGCATATGTCCCCGCAAGGATGGCCGGTTATCTGCGCCGGTAAGTTCGCGCGATGCGCATTCCCAGCAGTACGGCAATAATCGAACAGTAAACCAACGGCTCCGTAAGGTCTTTTTTGACTTGCCAGTAGAAGTGCCAGCTGGCAAGGATCCCGGTCAGGTAGACGAGTCGATGCAGGCGGTTCCAGCTTCTACCTAGTTTCCTGCGCCAGTTACCGGTTGATGTGATTGCGAGTGGCGCCATTGACAGGAGACCGAGGAAACCGATCGTGATGAACGGGCGCTTTATGACGTCTTCGATGATGGCGGCAAAATCAAAAGTTTGATCCAGGATGAGATAATTCAGAAAATGCAGCCCGCAGTAAGTGAAGGCAAACAGGCCCAGCATGCGCCTGAACCGGATGAGTAATGGCCCGGCAACCCAGGACAGGGGGGTAACCGCGAGCGTTGCACAGAGCATACGCAGGCCCCAGATGCCTAATGTATCCTGGATACTTTCTATGGGATTGGGTCCGAGCTGCAGCGGACCGACTGCAAATATCTTCAGTATCAGCCAGATTAACGGAACACTGCAGGCAATGAAGACCGCCGGTTTGCCGTATCGCTCGGTGGTAAGCGGTGTAATCAAAGGCCGGGCAGTCAGAAGTACCGGGTCAGGTCGAGGCCCGCGTACAGGCTTGCGACTTCGTCGGCGTAGCCGTTAAACATCAGTGTTGGCTGTTTCTCCGCGAACAGCCCTGAACCGATACGGCGTTCACGTGCCTGACTCCAGCGCGGATGATCGACTGCGGGGTTTACGTTTGCATAGAAGCCATATTCGGTTGGTATCGCATCAGACCATGTAGTGTATGGCCGGGTTTCTGTGAAACTGATACGTACGATCGACTTGATGCCTTTAAAGCCATACTTCCACGGTACGATCAGTCGGAGTGGCGCACCATTCTGGTTTGGCAGATCAGCACCGTACAGGCCGGTTGCCAGCAGTGTCAGCGGGTGCATTGCTTCGTCGATGGTCAGTCCTTCGCGATAAGGAAAATCGAGCACCTTGGCGCGCTGACCTGGCATCTCCTCCGGTCTGTAAACTGTTTCAAAGGAAACGAATTTTGCCTTTGAAGTTGGTTTGAATCGTTGTAGTAATTTGCCGAGCGGAATGCCGTTCCATGGTACGACCATCGACCAGGCCTCAACACAACGAAGTCGATAGATTCTTTCTTCAATTGAGTGCGGACCAATAATGTCCTCAAAATTAAATGTGCCGGTAATCTCTGCTTCACCATCGATCGTGACACTCCAGGGACTGGCGTTAAATGCCCCGGAAAATTTTTCCGGATCCTCCTTGTTGAGGCCGAATTCATAGAAATTGTTATAACGTGTGATGTCCTCTAATGAGTTGACATCAAGGTTGGTGTGATTGCCTGTCGGGGCAGAGTTTTTGTTGTCAGCGCCGGAGCAGCTGGTGGCGAATAACAGGCTGGTACCAGCCAGTGCAGCGGAACTGATGAAGCCCCTGCGGTTCAGGTAGTTGTGTTCCGGTGTTATCTCGGATGACCTTATCTCTGGTTTGTGTCTTATCAGCATGATGAGCGGGTCTCCGTTTGCCTGGATCAGTCTTTACCGCGGTAGCGACCATTCAGGTTCCAGTCATAATCGATAAACTGGATAGAAAATTCATCCAGACGAAGTATATCCTGTGCCGGCGCATCAGTCACAAAACGTGCAAGGTAACGTTGCAGCGTGCCGCCGGCGGCGATGAAATCATCTGCATACCACTCAAATATCCTGGATAGAAAGGCATTTTTCCGCTTGGCGTCAAAACGATTTCGGGTCGGGTCGTTAATAAACTGTTTTGCTGCGGCATGTAATTGTTTATCAAGGCGTTCCGGGCGGTATGCATGACTCGACAGGCGTGGGCAGGATATCGATGCGCAGATGATTGCAAAATGGATGCGTTGGTCGCCGAGCGTGATGATGCGTTCATGTTCAAGAGTCTGCAGGCTGATCATTTCTCCGAGCACGTTAAATTTCTGTTGTCGGAAAAACTTTCGCCGTCCCCACCAGCTTGAGGGAGACTGGCCGTTCAGGATGCCTTGAATCGCGAGCACGTTATATGCATTGATATAAAAAGCCAGTTTGTCATTAGTTGATGTCAGGTCGGCCGGTTGTGTCGCGCCAAGTTGTTCGATAAATGTTCCAAGCTGAGGTTCGGATGCGATGCCGTCATAGTCGACAAACCCGTTGCGGACATTACGGGCCAGTATTTCATCAAGCGCATCATAGTCGGGAAGTTGTGCCTGTGCGACACTGACAAGCAGGGCAAGAGTCGGTAACAATCTGGTTAGAAGCAGCAACCCGAGCCTGTTTATTAACCGGATACAATCAGGGTGTCGGTGCCGATAATCAATAATTTCTTTCATTAGCAGTTTGATTCTCAGGTTTGGTATTGGTTCCCCATGCAGTGCACTATACTGGCCAGACTATGAATATCACCAGCAAAACTAACCCCGTGATCTGGCTGCGCATACTCGGCCTTATTGTCATGATTGCCCTGTCGGGCTGCGAATCAGAGGGTAATGTTACGGTCGTTAACCTTGGCGGTACAACCGTGCCCGATACACCAGGTGAGGTCATCTGGCTGAACTTCAAGCAAACAGCAGAAACAGCTTCCGGTGGTCGGCTCGAATTGCGCCCGTTGATCTATGGCCAGCTCGGTTCTGAGGAGCAGTTGTTGTCCGGCTTGCGACGGGGTCGGATTCAGTTTGCCAACCTGTCGGCACAAGTTACCTCGACGGTCGTGCCTGAGTTAGCGCTGTTATATGCTCCATTTCTGTTTGACGATGCCGCTCAGGCCGATTATGTCTACGATACCTACCTGACCGACCTGTATCGTGACTTGCTCGCCAAGCATAACCTGCATCTCGTTACGTGGTACGAGATCGGTTTTCACTCAATCTATGCGACGGCTCCAATCATCGTTCCGGCTGATGCGCGGGGCAAGCGTTTTCGCGTGTCGAGCAGTCTCAATGCGCGTCTGTTCGCCGAAGCGATCGGCGCCGATGTCATCCCGCTCGGTTTTGGTGAGATTGTCTCAAGTCTGCAGACTGGCCTGATCGAAGCAGGGGATAACTCCGTCAGCCTGTATGCAGGCACCGGAATTGCCGACGAGGCACCACATTATTCATTGACGCGCCATGCCTTCGGAGTTTCCGTCATCGTTGCCGACAAAAAATGGTGGGATGCTCTGCCGTCCGGGGACCGGACCGTGTTGACCGACAGTTTCCCGTCGATTGCCGAGTCAAGGCGCTTGTCACGTGCGCAGGATATAGCCGATTTGAATGATCAATCACTCGGCATCATCGCTCATGCTCTCAGTGACGAACAACGAGAAGCGTGGCGGACTGCGACGGCGGGTGTGACCGGGCATCTCATCGAACAACTCGGCGGTCGTGCCCGTGAAATTCATACTTTGATCCTCAATGGCAAGGCTGAATACATGCAGCGCAAAGAAGAGCAACCCTAATCCGGTGGGTTGCATGGGATGAAATGATCTCGTCGTGTTTTGCAGGTAATACCAGGGGAAGGAGAATCACAATGCCGTCAGTGAGTTTACCGTTAAACAATTTTTCAAAAATCTTCGTGTTCGGATTTGCCGTATGCCTCGCCGCCGGATGTGCGCCTGCCGAAAAACCCGCTGCAACCCATGCTGCCGATAATCCATTCACCGAGGCAGGGGAACGCGCTGCGGCGACTCTCAATGCAGATGAGATCATTAAGCACGTCAAGGTGCTGGGTTCGGATGAGTTTGAAGGCCGCGGTCCGGCGTCCAGGGGTGATCGACTGACGCAGGCGTACCTGATTGAGGAACTGGCTACAGCCGGCTACACGCCCGCAGGCGTAAACGGTACCTGGCTGCAACCATTCGATATTGTTGCAATTGATTCGGTAGCGCCCGGGGCCTGGACATTTGCACGCGCTGACCAGCAGCAGGATTTTACTCATCGCGAGGAATATGTCGCGGTGAGTGGTGTGCAGGCAGATACTGCGCGTCTCGAGAACGCCGAGGTTGTGTTCGTCGGTTATGGCATACAGGCACCAGAATATGACTGGGATGATTTTAAAGGCGGGGATCTGACCGGCAAGGTGTTGTTGATGCTGAATAACGACCCGGAATGGGACCCCGAGTTATTCGCGGGTGACCGGCGCCTGTATTACGGGCGCTGGGATTATAAGTTTGAGAGTGCGGCGCTGCAGGGCGCCGCCGGTGCAATCATTATTCATACGACCGCGTCGGCAGGCTATCCATGGCAGGTCGTGGAGACGGGGTGGACCGGCGAACAGTTCGAGTTGCCGGCCGCAGAAAAACCGCGCAGCCAGGTGGAAGCCTGGATGACTGAAGAGGCGGCCGGCAAGCTGGTCGCAATGGCGGGGGAGGATTTGCCGGCCATGATTACAGCGGCTCGCAGTCGTGATTTCGAGCCGGTACCACTCGGTGTGACGACTTCGTTGATATTGAATAACACGATCACCGGTAAGGAGACTGCCAACGTGCTTGGCATTCTGCCGGGTAGTGATCCGGAGCTGGCCGGGGAGGTAGTAGTCCTGACGGCGCATCATGATCATCTGGGTATTGGCGAACCCGATGAGACGGGTGATCGTATTTATAACGGCGCGGAGGATAACGGCATAGGTATGGGTATTGTCCTGGCAATAGCCAATGCTTATGCATCAATGCCGGTAGCACCCCGCCGCTCGATGTTGATGTTGTTCGTCGCCGCTGAGGAACAGGGCCTGCTCGGGTCCCGGTTTTATGCCGACAATCCGACCTTCCCAGCGGGTCGTATCGCCGCGAACATGAACTACGACGGTGGAAACATATGGGGCCGGACCCGGGACATCACCTTCATCGGTTACGGCAAGTCAACACTCGACAGCGTTGTAGACCTGGTGGCAGCGCGTCAGGGAAGGATTGTCAAACCGGATCAGTTTCCGGACCGCGGTTACTACTATCGCTCGGATCAGATCAGCTTCGCGAAGATCGGCGTACCGGCCACTTACTTCGATGAGGGCATGGATTTTATCGGCCGGCCGGCCGACTGGGGTCGGCAACAGATAGAGGAATACGAGGCCGTTCGGTATCACCAGCCGAGTGACGAGTATGATGATAGCTGGAATCTCGAGGGCGCCGTTGAGGATGTTCGGCTGGGATTCTGGGTCGGGTTGATGATCGCCAATGCTGATGAGATGCCGGCCTGGACTGCTGGCGATGAATTCGAAGCAGCGCGAAAAGCTGCCCTCGAAGCGCGAATGGAGTAGTTAACCGGAATCTGGTGGGGTCTGACACCATTTATTTGCGACGTTTCAATCTCGCTGTTGCCAGGATTGCGATATTGCCGGTGAGGGCGAGTGTGACACCGACAAGAATGTGCAATTCCAGCGCCAGGCCCTCGAACATGGCTGACAAAATCAGCGCGACGATGGGGATCATGACCATCGAGTACCCGGCTCGGTCGGCACCGATGCGACCCAGCAGGGTGAGGTAGCAGCTGAACGCGACAACTGAGCCAAACACGGCGAGGAACAACAGTGAAACTACGTAAGCCGGCGACAGGTCGAAATCGAATGGTTTACCCTGCAAGAGGGCTAGTCCGGTATTCAGTAACGCGCCATAAAGCATGCCCCACGCTGTCGAGGTCATGACTGGCAGCTTCTCACGTTGAGCGGCCTGCGCAACGATGTTGCCAAAGGATGCCAGCAATGCGCCGGTTAGTGAAAGGCATGCGCCGATGAACACAGTATCCGACAGCGATACATTCTTGATGGCTGGGAAGAAGATAATAAGAATGCCAATGATACCGAGCGTAGAGCCCAGGTAAGTGCTCCTGTCTATGCGGGTACCGAGGAAAATGCGAGTGTTGATAATGTTCATCCACACCATGGCAGAGAAACCGATCGCATTCAGGGCGGACGTGATGTAGATCTGTGCGGCATAGGCGGCCACGTAGTTCAGTCCGAACAGGAAAATACCCATCAGCAGGAAATAGCGATGTGCCTGCCAGTCAAAGCGCAGCGACCGGCCGGTGAGCGCACACCAGATGAATGCAACCGCAGCTGCTAGCAGGAAGCGGTATGCAAGTGACACTTCCAGGGCGATGTCACCGAGCTGGAATTCGATGGCCAGCCAGGTCGATCCCCAGATCAGTACTGCAATAATATAGAGTAAAAAGTTAGTCATAATTGCAGGCGAGTTTAGCCTTGATTGTCATCCGTTGCTGGAGGAGGAGTCTTGGGTCGGCGGGAACAGGGGTTGGACCGGGCTTAATTGTGACCATACAGACAGCGTCAGATCACTTTTCACCCACATGACTGCTGTGCGATCCTGCCTGCCAGCGATCCCACATCAGGTTCTTCTGCTCTGCGCTGTAGTAAATCCTGGGTCTCTGCTTCATCTGCAACATCCTCCTCTCTATACGTAGAGTTTAGGTGTTGCATCCACCGGTTGAGGTCGCCAGTGGGGAACAGATATTCGAACTGCGTTGTTCATCCGCAGATAGATGTCGCCTTCCGGCCAGAAGGCGACATTCAGCGGGCTGAGATTAGCTGGCACCCGGTAACTTAACAATCTCGGTACGACCGTCGGAATGATGTGACCATGCTTGTCCTGTTTTCAGGTCTAATTCGAGCCCATCAACACCGCAATTGCCGATCAGCGCATATTCCCCCTGCCCGATGGTGCCATCCCCGTTGTAATCCACAGCCAAGTGCATGTTATTCCACATTGGATCGCTATCGTCGAGCCGACTATCCTTGTTTGCATCAAGAACGGTCAAGGCGTCCGATGATGCCTTGATCACAATGATTTCCCCGCTGTCATTGGATATTGATAGCCCAGAACGAAGTGTAACAATGCCATCCATGAGATGCCCGGCGCGATCGAGTATTTGAACGCCATTGTTTGCAGCTTCATTGGCATCTATTACAAGCATTCCATCGCTTACAACATACATATCGTCGCCACTATCACTGACTGTACCCTTCTCCGCGCAACCATTTGTCACCAGCGCTACCAACAGGATGCAAATATATTTCCCGTAGCAATTCATCTGCTAACGTCCTCCAATTTGGCCAAATATCGTTAAGGCAACATAATTCTTTAGGTGAAGATTCATCCGCACACCAGAGCGAGAAAACTAACCGCCATCCTGAAGGTACTTGAACCCGTGGTGAATGCTCAGTTCCGCTTTGCTTAACTCCTTACCGACATAAGCCGCATGATCAAGCTTGGACACCCAGCCGTTGCGGACAATCGTCAGATAGATACTGCGTGCATCTTGTCCTTCTATGATTCTTAACAGTTTTTCCTTGTAAGAATAGTGTTCAACAAGAATAACTCCGTTCTCGATATTGACGACAAAGTACCCCGCCTTATCCAGCTTGATATGCAGTGGATCTTCAGCGGTCGCGGCGACACGCTCAACTGCTTCATCTTCTTCAAGGGTGCTTGGAGGTTTAAACTCAACTGCTGCCGACTCTGGAGCTCTTGCAGCCAATTCGCGGACCTTGGCGTGAATCTCATCAACATCCGTGCAACCAATCATAACCACCGGCTCGACTTGTGAGCGGAATGCTTCAACCTCCTCAATTGAAGTATTCGGAAGCATCGGACGCATACCGGGTGATCCTGAAATACGCTTGTCCTCATCAATACCGTTCTTGAGAAGTGCAGCCATAGTCGCGCCAGTAAGGTGCTTGGGCGGTTCATTGCCGACGCATAACAGAAAGCGGATTGCCGGATTAGAAATAACATTCTTAATAATTTTTTCGATACCGATATTTTCCGTTTCAACCTTTCCGGTAATACACAGGCCCTCAGGCGGTTGTGCGGCCACCAGCGGAGCCAGATCGACACTGCCCAAAGTACATACTGCGACTGGCGCCTCAGGATCAGAAACGAAGTATGTGCCCGGCACGTACGGCCATGATGGTTGCTTAGCCTTCGTGCTTGCAAAAGTCTGGCTTAGCCAAAATCCAAAATTCTCCATCTTTGTGGGCATTCAGGAACCTCCATAACGGCTCACAGTGATAATTTGGTCGATGGTATCCCACTCAAATGAGTGGTGGCCACAGATTCCGAGAACCTTCTTAAACGGCCACTTTGGGCCAACCCACGACAGATTGGCGCAAGACAGCGAAATGGCCGCTATAAGCAAGTTTGGACTTCCCACGGTATTGATGACACCCCGGAGCCTCATAATGAGGCACGTTCAAATGCCTCGGGGCTGACACCGCCAAGATGGCTGTGTCGGCGGTTTCGATTGTAAAACACCTCGATGTAATCGAACACATCGGCGCGGGCTAAATCTCGCGTTTTGTAGATGCGGCATTGGCCCTCGAGGCGCATATCGATGCTTTCAAAGGTGTTCATCGAGACTTGTATCCGAAGTACCGCAAACCGATGACACAACAGGATAGTTCATTCAGAGGTCGTTTCCATTCTCTACCAGGTGAAGATGCGGCAGTAGCCGAACTGGAGCCTGCGCGGATTGCAGCAAAAATTCCACCAAGTCCGGAACATGACTTGCTGTGGTTCATCGCGAACTATGCGCCGGAACTGGAAGGCTGGGAGCGCAATATATAATTTTGGCGCTCCGATCGTTAATGCAGATCGGATTGATGTAGACGGTAAACTGCATCTCGTACATGACCACAAAACCGATGGACGGGGGCTGGATCTGCGCCGTACCGAGAAAGTTCTCAACTATGTGCAGAGTGTTTGGCGGCGTCCGGTTGAACTGGAAACTGTCGATGCCAGTGGCGTCTCACGTACCTTGACGGCTACAGTAGAAGCTTGATTTGTTAACGCTTAAGTGGGATTCACGCTGCCGGGTTCCGTTAACCGGTCTGGAGTGAATGGACGAATTCCGAGACGCCATTCAGCAGCATCTGAGTGGCTAGCAGGATGAGTAACATGCCCATTAACCGCCCCATCGCTCGTGAGCCACGGTTACCAAGAAAACGCATCAGGAACGGTGATGCAGTCAGAATTGCCGCTGTTCCGGCCCAGGAAATAAGCAGAGCTATGCTCCAGTCCACGATATGCTCCGGCTGACTGGAACTGAGCAACAACAGGATCGCAATAGTTGACGGCCCGGCGATCATCGGCATTGCGAGTGGCACGATGAACGGATCCTCAACGATATCATTCTGGTCGCTGACCGGCTGTGGAAAAATCATACGCAGCGCAATAATGAAAAGCAGTACACCACCGGCAATACTTAGCGATGATCCGCTGAGGCGCATGAAGTCCAGAATTGCGGTCCCCGCAAACAGGAAGGTCATCAGGATGATCAGCGCAAAAATCATTTCGCGTGCGACGATCAGAGAACGTTCCCGGCGGTCGAAATGTTCGAGTATCGCGTTGAATACCGGCATGTTGCCGAGTGGGTCCATGATAAAAAATAATGTTGCGGCAGCGGGGGCAATATCCGGCCAGTTCATTGATGGCCCCAGGTGAATTTACTAGTAACCGGCTGCATGACCGTCTTTGCGTGACTCGGATGCGCCAAGATAAACCTTACGTTCGTCATCCCACATCACAGCCTGGTAGCCGCCAAATATTCCTGGTCGTTTACCCAGCTGGTGTCCGCGGGCCTCAAGTTCACGCCAGGTTTCCTGTGGGTAGCCGGGTTCGAGGAAAATTTTGCCGCCGTCCCGCATTAGTTCCCCGGTAGGCTGGCTGGAGCCGGCATGATGAATACGGGGGGCATCACCGGCTTCCTGCAGGTTCATGCCAAAGTCGATCAGGTTCATCAGGATCTGGACATGGCCCTGGGGCTGCATGGATCCGCCCATGACACCAAAGCTCAGGTAGCGGTACCCGTCAAGCGTGACGAAGGCCGGAATAATAGTATGGAAGGGCCGTTTGCCGGGCGCATAGACATTGGGGTGTCCTGGCTCGAGGCTGAACAATTCGCCACGATCCTGCAATACAAACCCCAGCTCACCGGGGGTAACGCCTGATCCCATCCCGCGATAATTGCTCTGGATCAGTGACACCATGTTGCCCTCTGCATCTGCAACAGTCAGGTAAATTGTGTCACCGGTTTCCAGTGCCGGGTTGCCGGCCGGATAGGAAGCAGCCGCCTTTTTTGGGCTCAGTAATTTTCTGCGCTGGTCCGCATATTTTTTTGAAGTCAATGCAGTGACCGGAATATCACTGAAATCGGGGTCGGCATAGAACCTTGCGCGGTCTTCATAGGCCAGTTTCTTTGCTTCGACGAAAGTATGGACATGGTCGACGCTGCCAAAACCCATCTCATGTAAAGGATAAGGTTCGAGGATATTCAGTATCTGTAATGCTGCAATTCCCTGGCCGTTGGGGGGCAGCTCCCACAGGGTATAGCCCCGGTAATTGGTACCGATCGGCTCTACCCATTCGGAGCGGTGTTGGGTCAGGTCAACTGCAGATAAAAACCCGCCGTGTTGCTCCATATGGTCGGCTATCTCGCGGGCAATCGAGCCACGATAGAAAACATCTCTACCCCTAGCTGCGATACGACTATAAGTGTTGGCAAGCCTGGGGTTCTTGAAAATATCTCCTTTGGACGGTGTCTTGCCACCGGGCATGAATGTCGCAGCGAACCCGGCATAGTCTTTCAGTGCCCGCGCGTTGCGTGCCCAACCCCGGGCGATGAGTGCCGAGACAGGGAAACCATCGCGGGCATAGTCTATGGCAGGCTGCAGAATTTCGCTCATCGGCAGGCGGCCAAACCGATCATGCAATTCGAACCAGCCATCTACTGCCCCGGGGACCGATACGGGCAGGACCCCATAGCCTGGAATGCGTTGCATTTTCCGGTCGAGAAAATATTGAAAGGTTAGAGATTGCGGTGATCGGCCACTGGCATTCAGGCCCCATAATCGACGGGATTTCTCTTCCCAGACGATGGCAAACAGATTGCCGCCGATGCCACTCCCGGTTGGCTCCATCAGTCCCAGCGCAGCATTCGCGGCAATCGCAGCATCGACGGCACTGCCGCCGCGTTTGAGGATATCAAGCGCAATTTGAGTAGCCAGCGGTTGGCTCGTGGCGGCCATGCCATGTGTGGCGATCACTTCCGAGCGGGTGGCGAAGTCTTTGTCAGTGCCCCGCTCGACACCGTTAGCCGCGGGCACCCCAGCTAGCATGGGTAACAACAAGGCCAAGCCTGTGAGTCGCATAGTCAGCATGTATCGAATATCCCATCGTTTCGCGGGTTCCGCAACGAGGTATCCAGCCTGAACAGGCCCCGTTCAGGTACCTCGGGGCGGTTTAAAGCCTTATTCCATGCCAGTTGTGGCCCTTATACGTGTTTCGGTAATCCACACCACGGTTTTCGTTACGCTCTGCTATATTTAGAGCCTACAGGTGTTCAGCAATTGAGCCTGTTTCCCAGAAGAATAATACAGGGGGTATCTGTGGCCACCAAGAAAACACTTCACGACACGGCACATGTCCGTAATATTGCACTGGTAGGGCATTCTGGTTCCGGAAAAACAACTTTGCTTGAAGCTTTACTCGCCAGGGCAGGCGCAATCAAATCAGCTGGCAGGATTGACAGAGGCTCTACCGTTTCAGATTTCCTCAAACAGGAAAAGCAGCACCAGCATTCACTCGATACCGCCGTCTGTCATTTCGACTATGGCGATATTTTTGTCAATATTCTCGATACACCGGGGTACCCGGATTTTTCCGGCCGCTCGATGAGCGTGTTAGCCGGTGTTGAGACCGCAGCCGTCGTTATCAATGCAGAGGCCGGTGTCGAAATGGTGGCGCAACGACTCATGAAATTTGCCGGCAGCCAGCATTTGTGCCGGATGATTATCATTAGCCAGATCGATGCTGATGGCGCCGATCCGGAAGCAACTCTAAAGCAGGTTCGGGAGGCATTCGGCAGTGAATGCTTGCCGCTTAATCTGCCGGCCAACGGTGCCAGTACGGTCGCCGACTGTTTTTTTGATCTGTCTGATGAAACACCGGATTTTTCATTTGTCGATGCTGCCCATACCGAGATGATCGATCAGGTTGTCGAGCTTGACGATGAATTGATGGAGATCTATCTTGAGCAGGGTCAGGATATCACTCCTGAGCAACTGCATGATCCATTCGAGAAAGCGTTGCGCCGTGGCCACTTGATTCCGGTTTGCTTCGTTTCAGCTGAAACCGGTTCCGGGTTGAATCAGTTGTTGAATATATTTTCGAAGTTGATGCCGAGTCCACTCGAGGCAAATCCACCGGAATTCCTCAGGGGTGAGGGTGAAGAGGCTAAAGTATTCAAGGCTACCGGTAGTCCTCAAGACCATTTCATTGGTCACCTGTTCAAGATTAATGTCGATCCATATATTGGCCGCATGGGAATTTTTCGTGTTCACCAGGGGACGGTTAAGGCTGGTGACCAGGTATTTATCGGTGAGCGTCGCAAGTCATTTAAAGTTTCCCATTTGTATAGATTGCAGGGTAAGGAAACGATTGAAATATCGAGTGCCGTACCTGGCGATATTTGTGCTGTATCAAAAATTGATGATCTGCATTTTGATGCGGTTCTGCACAGTAGTCATGATGAGGATCAATTTCATCTGAAGTCTATCGGGTTGCCATCGCCGATGTATGGTGTTGCGCTGGAATTGGCCCGCAGAGGTGATGAGAAGAAGCTTTCCGATGCGTTGCATAAGCTGATTGCGGAAGACCCGAGCCTGTTGCTAGAGTTTAATGCGCAGGCCAACGAGACAGTTCTCAGGGGACTGGGCGAACTCCATTTACGGCTTGTATTAGAGCGGATGAAGGATGAATTTGATATCGAGGTGTTGACGCATTCACCGAAGATAAGCTATCGAGAGACAGTGACCAGAAAGGCTGAGGGACATTCTCGGCACAAGAAGCAGACCGGTGGAGCGGGGCAGTTCGGTGAGGTGTATCTGCGTATTGAGCCGCTCAATCGCGATGCCGGATTCGAGTTCGTTAATAAGGTTGTCGGTGGAGCGATACCCCACCAGTTCATTCCGGCCGTCGAAAAGGGAATTCGGCAGGTATTGAACCAGGGTGCAATAGCGGGTTACCCGATTCAGGATCTGCGCGTTATCGTCTATGACGGCAAGCACCACTCGGTCGATTCGAAAGAGGTTGCTTTCGTTGCTGCCGGTAAGAAGGCGTTTGCGGATGCTATTGAGAAAGCCAAGCCAATTATTCTTGAACCAATCGCACATGTTGAGGTTACGACGCCGGCGAATCACGTCGGCGATATTACCGGGCACTTGTCCGGTGTGCGTGCGCGGATTAACGGCAATGACACACTGTCGGGCAACCGGGTCCGGATTCAGGCAAACGTACCGGTTGCTGAGCTGGGCGATTATCAGACGACGCTCAAGTCACTGACCGGAGGCGAAGGCGCATTTACGATGTCGTTCGATCACTATGGCATGGTGCCACCTGATGTGCAGAAACAACTCTGCGCTGAGTTTCGTCCCAGCGAAGAATGACCTCAGGCACAGGACAACTTCCGGCCACGATCCACGCAATGCGGAATGTGGCTGGATGCTGTCTCAAGTGATTTATCCCGTGCGGCGCTGACGACGACCCGATGAGCGTTTTCGCTGTCCGCCACGGCTTTGTGGAGCACCACTATGTCCTTTCTTGCGGGCACCGGTGTTACGAGTTGGTCGATTTGAACGTCCGTGCTTGATCGGTTCAGCCTTGATGCGTGGATCCGGCTCGTAGCCGGGGATGATCTGCTGTTCAATTTTGCCTTCCAGCAGACGTTCAATGCTCTCCAGCAGCTTAAGTTCATCAACACATACCAGTGATACGGCATGGCCTTCCTGCCCGGCGCGGGCGGTGCGTCCGATACGATGCACGTAGTCTTCCGGTACGTTGGGCAATTCGTAGTTAACGACATGCGGTAGTCGATCGATATCGAGGCCGCGTGCTGCGACATCGGTTGCGACCAGGACCCTGGCGGCCCCTGACTTAAAGTCTGCCAGCGCTCGTGTCCGCGCACCCTGTGACTTGTTGCCGTGAATCGCTGTGGCTTTGAGCCCGTCGTTTGAAAGCTGTTCCGCTAGACGGTTGGCGCCGTGCTTGGTGCGGGTGAAAACCAGTACCTGTTGCCAGTTCTCCGCACCGATACGATGTGATAAAAGCTCACGTTTGCGGCCCCGGTCAACCGGGTGCACTATTTGTGTGACGAGTTCTACCGTCGTATTGCGACGCGCTACCTGAACTTCAATCGGCGAGTTCAGCAGGTCATTGGCAAGTTTCTTGATTTCCTTTGAAAAGGTTGCCGAGAACAACAGGTTCTGGCGATGCGTCGGTAGTGCTTTCAGTAGCTTGCGGATGTCACGAATGAATCCCATATCGAGCATGCGATCGGCTTCATCGAGTACCAGCATCTCGACGGCACCGAGATTGATGGTGCCTTGTTGCAGGTGGTCGAGCAGGCGCCCTGGCGTGGCGACGACGATATCGACACCTTTATGCAACTTGGTAATTTGCGGGTTGATACTGACGCCGCCATAAATAACTACAGTTCTGTACGGCAAGTGCCGCCCGTATGTACGAACGCTTTCAGAAACCTGTGCTGCCAGTTCACGCGTTGGTGTCAGGATTAAGGCCCGGACGCGTCGTTTGCGTCCGTCGGCAGCAGTCATTTGCAGACGCTGTAGCAACGGCAATGTGAATCCGGCGGTTTTGCCGGTACCGGTTTGTGCACCGGCCAGGATATCCCGCCCTTCCAGCACGAGCGGTATTGCTTGCTGTTGGACTGGGGTGGCTTCTTCGTAGCCTTGTTCCTGAACAGCACGCAGCAATTCGGCCGACAGGCCGAGTTTGGAAAATAACATGTAGTAAATACTCCGAGATTGCCCCGCCCAAACGCAACGGATCTTCATCCGGCATGGGTCGGTCAAGGGTGAATCTTCTTGATTGGCTTCAGGGTCGCGGAATTGCGCCTGAAGTGAATGGCGCAGACCGAAGTGCGCCAGGACGGAGCGGACTATAACAGATGCTCTGGTAAAAGAAAGGGGGTATTTTTCATAAAGTTAAACGGCAAATAGCTACGTAGGCCTTTAGCGTGCCTGTATAGTTGCTGGATGAATGCCGCAACAAGCCATGATGTCATCATCATCGGTGCCGGTCACAATGGCCTGACGACAGCTGCGTATCTGGCCCGAGCGGGTCTAAGGGTTCTGGTTCTCGAGCGTCGTGGAATTATCGGTGGGTGTGCAGTGACGGAAGAGCTGTGGCCGGGCTTTCACGTGTCTCGTGCCTCATATGTTGCTGGTTTATTACGGCCGTTAGTGGTCAAAGAGCTGTGTCTCGCTGAGCATGGTCTTAGGTTGCTGCCCAGAAATCCATCTTCTTTTACTCCGCAGGCTGACAATCGTGGGTTGGTACTCTCCCCTGATCGCGTTGCGACTTGTAATGAAATTCGCTACTTCTCGGAGAAAGATGCACGGCGCTATCCTGACTACGAGAATTTTCTTGAACGTATTGCTCAGACTGTAGAGCCCTTACTCGATGTCCCACCGCTGAACGTTGATCGGCCGCGTTTGAGTGAATTGGGAGCCTTGCTGAAACTATTCAGACGTGTGTGGCGGTTGGGTACAGACCTGCCCAAAGGTGTCGCGATGATGACCGGTGCAGCAGCGCCGATGATAAATGCGTGGTTTGAAAGTGAACCGTTGCGCTCGACGCTGGCGACTGATGCAATCATAGGAGCATGGGCAGCTCCATCGACACCGGGTACCGGCTACGTGTTGCTTCATCATGTTATGGGCGAAACAAATGGTATCCGTGGAACCTGGGCTTATGCACGTGGCGGCATGGGGAGTGTGTCTGCTGCAATCGCGACAGCTGCGCAAGGGCACGGGGCTGAAATCAGGTGCTCAGCAAGTGTCGCAAAGATTCGCACTGCAGCCGGGCGGGCCACTGGCGTCGTTCTTGAAGATGGTACCGAGTTTTCGGCGCGCACCGTCGTGTCCAGCGCAGATCCGCAAACTACGTTGCTTGACCTGTTGGGTGATGAGCTATTGCCGGATGATGTGCGAGAGCAGACAGAAAATCTGGATTATCGTAGTCCGGTGATGAAGATCAATGTCGCCTTAGATAAGTTACCGGAGTTTAAATCAAGGCCTGGAGCCCACAAGGAGCTACAGGGCACAATACATATTGGAGCAACGTCTATGTCGGCTCTGGAGGAGTCATTTATCAACGCGCAGGCCGGTCAGTTTCCGCAACGACCCATGATAGAAATGACGATTCCCTCGACTATTGACGACAGCATTACGCCGCCTGGCAAGCACCTGGTCTCATTGTTTGTGCAACATGTGCCTATGCCTAATGAAATGGGTGATGCCTACTGGAGCAAGGAGCGTGAGAACTTTGCTGACCATGTTTTTGCGCTTGTTGATGAAGTTGCACCTTGTTTTAGCAGTTACGTACTACACCGTGAGATTCTTGCGCCACCTGATCTTGAACGCATTTTTGGTATTACCGGTGGCAACATCTTTCACGGGGCCATGACGCCAGATCGTCTGTGGTTCATGCGCCCGACGCCTGCGGCGAGCGGGTACCGGATGCCCCTGCCAGGGTTGTATCTATGCGGTGCTGGCACTCACCCGGGTGGCGGCGTCATGGGGGCATGCGGGCGCAATGCGGCGAAAATTATTCTGCAAGATCTTGGTTGATTAGTGTAAGCAGTTATCCGGCCAGAAAAACAAAGGCCCCGCAAAGCGAGGCCAAATATTGGAGGACATGTGACTGGGTTTTAGCCAGTGCATA
Source organism: Chromatiales bacterium (assembly GCA_002688175.1). GTDB lineage: Bacteria > Pseudomonadota > Gammaproteobacteria > Steroidobacterales > SMWD01. Next base: position 53,057 of record NZCC01000061.1, on the reverse strand, counting down.
TAGATTGCTTCAAGTTTGTTGAGAATGTAATACGTAATTGTCGCGATTCGGTTCTCGGAAAACCGATTTAACAGCCAAAGAACTGGGTAGTTACTTCGGGACTATCATCCAGAAGATTGTGGTAATTGCAAAGATGACAGCAAGCACGGCAAAAAATTCCCAGGACCGAAGTAGCGAGAGTGTTAAGTGTATAAATGGGTGCATTTGGCGAACCGTCAGGGTCGGATCATCGATGATTAGATCCCATGCTGTACGTTCGGCCACAGAATCGGCATCCTGTCTCCTGCGTTCGGTTATCCCATCCCAGTCAATGCTTTTTTCCATCCTAACCTTCTTAATGTCAGTGACAGGCGGCAAGCCACGTTGTTTGCGTGCCGCAATATGTTGATCATAAACATACGCGCGTATATCGCGACCTGAATGCATACTTTTGGATTCTTGTTGAAGTTGAATATCGTCAGGTGTATTGCCGCTCATGACGCATCCGAATTTACTCATAAAGAAGATCAAGTTTCGTCTGTGTTCGAGGACTCTGCAGACGCTTATATATTATTCTGAGTAATCTTTATGAGCAACTAATATTATACAGCCTATAACCCCAGTAATGACGCCAATTAACCATATTGCAGTGCAGTGGCCAGTTGGAATTCATGGTGAATATCCGCTGTTAAAAAATCAGGGCTTGAATTCAGATTATGTTAACGGGCACAAAGTTTGGCCGTAAGCGACAGAAGAATTTTGATTTGTTGTGCAACAAGCTGTGCTGAAAATATTTGTGACATTCTTTTCAGAAGAACATCTCTTCGTTCGTATATTTTAGATGCATGTTTAAGTAATAAAAAAATATTAGTGCATGCATCTTCTATACATGATTAAGTCTTGCGGTTTTTTTATAAAGCTTACGGTAATTCCGTATTGTGCAGTCATTTATCATGAGTATTGTAATTATTGATAGACGGTTCATGCTTTGATACCGATTAATAGGAGGCGTTATGAACAGTAAATATATTTCAATGTTGGTTGCGCTATTCGTATCCAGTCTTGCATTGTCACAGTCAGTTTTTGCCGACGAAAAAACATGTGCCGACATTAACTGGAAGCCAAATATTCTTGCAAGTTTTGCAGGTATTGATCAGGCATGTCAGGAAGTCGTAATACGCGATGGAAAAAATTATGCACACTTTGAGGTCAAGTTAGTTCGCGCTCAAAAGAGCGGTCAAGTTACAGTGCAGATGAAATTACGCGATGGTAGTTATGTCAAGGGCACTTTTTTTGCGCCCATGGATTTTCATGTATTGTCCGATAGTGGAAGGACCAGATTCCACATGGATGAACTATCCCCGGGTGATGTCCTTGATGTATTTATTCCTGAGAGCCGTATTGAAAATGGAACGCTTGGAGAAAATACAGCCTGAGCTGCCGCAATACTGTCACTGCTGAGATATGGTGAGGCGATGAATTTTAAAAACCGGGGTTATCCCCGGTTTTTTTGTCCAGTTGCTGCCAGAATTCGTTTTTAGACCGAAAACCTTGGCAGCGGTGGAATCATTCATGTAGTTTGCTACGAAAATGGCGTATCAGGCAGTATTTGGCTGTTCCTGCTGCACACTGATATCCTGAACATATGAACATAACTATTCCGGTCCACGGTCGTTTCTTTGTGATTATGATGCTGGCGTGTTGTTTGCAGGTGCACGCTCAGAACTCAGATACTATCGTGCAGATTGACTCCGGTAAATTGCAGGGAGTCATTGAAGATAATGTCAGGATTTTTCGTGGTATTCCCTATGCGCAACCTCCGGTCGGTGCGCTGCGTTGGCGACCGCCGCAGCAGGCTGTGCCGTGGAGTGGTGTACGAGACAGTTCACGTTTCGGTCATGCCTGTCCTCAGCGGGTTGGGATTTATCCAGAATGGGTCGATACGCATTTTACTGCGGTAGGTAAGAATGAAGACTGCCTGACGGTAAATATCTGGACACCGGTTAAGCATAGCGATGAGCCTCTGCCAGTCATGTTCTATATTCATGGCGGTAATATGCAATACGGTTCTGGTTCGGTTCCTCTTTTCGATGGACGCCTGCTTGCGAGTCAGGGTGTTGTATTGGTGACATTTAATTACAGGATCGGGTATCTCGGTCGTTTCGCTCATCCTGCTATGTCCCGGATACAGTCGTCGGAACCGCTTGTTAATTACGGAGTATTCGATCAGATTGCTGCACTCGAGTGGGTCCAGAGAAATATCAGTGCATTTGGTGGAAATCCGGATGATGTCACAATTTTTGGGCACTCTGCCGGTGGTGTATCGGTTAATTTCCTGATGATAACGCCGCAGTCGAAAGGGCTGTTTCACAAGGCTATAGCCCAGGGCAGTGCGATCTTAATAGACAGGACCCAGCATGCATTCAAGCGCGGACCGCCTGGCCCGGTGGCGCAATCGCGTGAAGATATGGGTATCGATTTTGTCGAGCATTTTGCGCTCAAAGCTGATTCGGATGAAGAGTTACTTGAGACGTTACGTGCCTTGTCGTGGGAGCCTATTGTTGATTATCAGACCAATAAGCAGGTGGCATTTGGTCCGGTCGTTGACGGTCGCGTCGTCGTCGACCATGTGGCACGCGTATTCGAGCGCGGTGAACAGCATGATGTTCCGTATATTGGTGGCGCAAACAACTGGGAATGGAATCAGATTGACGGTATTCCGCTGATCGGCAAATGGTTTCTCGGCGGTGAATTGATAACGGGGTTGTCGGCTGAGGACCTGGCGCCATTTGATGACCAGTGGACCCGCATCGGCCTGTCACAGCGATGGTTTGCCGAGGGTCTGTTTCTGACCTCGACGCGTTATCTCGGCAAGCAAATGGCCAATGTCCGATCTCCAGCCTGGCTGTACCATGTCACCTACGTACAAACAAATCTACGCGGGGAGGTTCCGGGTGCTGGCCATGGCATAGAAGTACCGTTTATCTTCGGACATGTTCGTGAACACCCGGAATGGCAGCGGCCAAGACAAATGGCGGGCAAGGCGGTAACCGATGAAGACCTGGCCTGGGGCCAAACTGTACAGTCCTATTGGCTGAATTTTGCCAAGACCGGCGATCCCAATGGCCCGGGCTTGCCTGATTGGCCTCGTTACGAGCCAGCCTCGGATCAGGTCATGGAGTTTGGTGTCACTTTCAAGCCACGACAGGGATTGTATAAGGACACTCTGGATTATCTTGAGGAACGTGCATTGATTCGGCGGCAAAATTCCCTGCAGTAATATGTGTAACCGAAGGCTGATTATGTTTTGTGGATCACTTCAGTTAGCCAGATTTATGTAAAATGCTTGCTCGTGTGCGGCAACAAGGTTATAAAAAGTATCCATGTTGTTGAAAGCACCCAGTCGCCCTGATCTGAAACGGATTGTTGTTATCAATCCCAAGGGCGGTTCAGGAAAATCTACCGTCGCATCAAATATAGCTGGATTCCTGTCAGCATCCGGCCATCCGGTCGCGTTAATGGACTTCGATCCACAGGGTTCTGCATTACGCTGGATGCAGAATCGTTCTGACAAACGACCAGAGGTCTATGGTATCTCTGCCTGCGAGCATGACACGACAATGACCCGCAGTTTCCAGATGCGGGTACCGCTCCATATCAAATATCTCGTCATCGATACTCCGGCCGCATTGCAGGCACCGGACCTGGCCGAGTTTACGCGTGGCGCCCATGCGATCCTGGTACCGGCATTACCTTCAGATATTGATATTTACGCCGCGGCCCGGTTTGTGTCCGACTTGCTGGTTGTCGCGAAAGTCAGTCGTCGTATGGGTCGGCTGGGCGTTGTTGCGAACCGGGTTCGAGAGAATACGCTCAGTTATCGAAAACTCAAACGATTTCTGGAGCGGCTATCCATATCTGTAGTAGGTGAATTGCGCGACAGCCAGAACTATGTATTTGCTGCTGAGCAGGGGCTCAGCATTCACGAGATGCAGCCTTCCCGGGTATCCAAAGATCTTGACAGCTGGAAGTCGGTCACCAATTGGCTGGAGGATCAGCTTGAAACTGAGTTGACGCCGCGCGACTTGCTGAAGCCGAAAAAAGACTTGCCAGCCGGCCCCGCAACGCCGGAGCAGACTGATAAGTCAGCCGTCAGGCCAAAATATACCGATACCGTCAGATTTCCCGGATCTGCTGGAAGATCTCCTGCAACGCCCCGGACCCCGGGTTTCGAACCACCATTGCCCGGCACAACCCGCGACCCGGCAAAGTAATCTCTTCCGGTCCGGAGATAATATCGACGTCGATATTGATACATTCGTTGGCGACCAGGTTCAGGTCATTAACCTGAAATGATTGGGCGAGATAGCCAATATTCGGTGGTACAGCATCGGGTATGAGGTTGGGGATTTCATAATTTATCGGGCTTGACAATGCAATCTTGCCGTATTCATGGCCGCCTTGGATAAATACACTGCGGGTTTCGGCATCTGCCGGCAGGCCGATGGCTATGTTGTTATCGGCGCTCTTAAGAGTTGTTTCCATGAACAGCGCCATTTTAAGTGGTCCATAATAAAATTCGAGCGCTCTATCCATGTCCCGTACACCATGCGAAGTTGTCGCAACAGCTGTGAATCCAGTGCTTGTACAGCCGTAATCATCCAGGAATGCGAGTAACTTGCCGCTCAAGGTATTCGGGTCCTCGGTGATGAGTTGAATCATATTGATGACGATGCCATCCGGTCCGTCAAATGCAACCTCGCTGATCTCACCAACGGCTGGGCCGAAATCGTTCAGTGCCGGTTCACTCCAGAAGTTGAATCCCTGCGATTTGAGCATCTCGCAATCGCTAACAATATCTTTGGTGTAAACATTCAGGTTGAAGAGTCCGGTGGCACACCTTATTTTCTGTGGCCGGACAAGTTTTCTGTCGGATGCGTTGAATTCCATGATCTGAATTCGCCCAACCGGGTCGGCACCATGGCCCAGGAAAATGCATTTGGCGGAGGAGCCAGTCGGCAGGTCCCAGTGTCGCTCAAATTCTGGGCCTTCCCAGGTAAGTCTTTCGATGACCTCGAGACCAAGTGTAGCAGCGTAAAACTCTAGCGATGATTCGATATTTTCAACGCCGATCACGACGACACTGACCGGTGCACTGTCTGGGACAGAATAATTTGCCATGCTGGGATCCTGAATATAATTTGTTAGTGAAGCAGATCACAGCGGATGATACCGGAACCGACAGGGTGGTCCCAGTGAACGGGGAGGTAGTGTTCAGACAGTCTCGCTGAGTTCAGCTTTTTCCATCAGGTCCTGGGCCTGCTCGCTCCAGGCGTCGCGCTCAACAAGATTTGGTGCGATGTCCAGCTTTTTTGCTATGTCGGCAAGTTCGTCTGACGTCATTTCGGCTAGTTGCCGGTAGTGCTGTATGCCTTGCTGTTGTAGCCGGCGCTCGAGTGCCGGGCCGATGCCACGAATTGCCTTTAAATCATCGCCCTGATGTTCTGTATCGTTGTCAAGGCAGAAACTCTGGATCACTTTTTTCTGCTGCATGAGTTTACGGGTCAGTGGTGTCACACGTTGTTTCCAATTGTCCAGCTTGGCTTGAAGTTCTCTTGCCTGTTTGGCGCTTTCCTGTAACTGGAGTTCAAGGTCGTGAACACGTCGGTTACGTGTTGCAAGAGTCTCGCGTAGTTCGCCCATATCGGCACGCATCCTTGCTATTTCATCTACGGTTTCGCTGGATTCAGCTGTGGCAACAATTTGGGCTTGTTCCTCTTCAGATCGTCTGACTCGTGCCGCCAGATCATCTTTTTCTATGCGTAGCATCCCAAGTTCATTTTCCAGAGCGGAGGTGCTCGTCTCGTCAGCCTGTACATTGGTGCTGCAGTGCTCGAGCTTGGTTAATTGCTGTTGCAGATTCTGGGTTTGCTCTTGTTCCTGATGGAGCTTAGCTTTTACCCTATGTAGTGATTCACCTCGTTCCGCATGTTTGTTCTCAATATTTGTGAGCTTTTCACGGATCTGATCGCGGGTATCTTCGTGGCGACGTATGACATTATTCAGTGCAACCAGGCGCTTGCGGTAGCGAACCCGCTGGGCCTGGAGTAGCGCATGGACCTTGTTGCGATGGACTAAATCAGGTGCGCCTTTGGTTAAAAAATAGGCCTTGGTCATTACGCAGCCGCCAACAAAAGCGACGGCAAAAGATATTAATGCAATGACAGCAGTTAACATAATCCAGACAAGGCAGACAATAAAGATTAATAATCTAGTGCTAAATAGGGTCAGGGGCTATGCGCTGCTTCACAGACCCGGCATCGGGGACTCAGAGCTGCACTGCGGCGCCATAATGCTGACCCGCTGGTTTGTCTGTGGTCAGGGAAATTGAGCCGGGTCCGTGGTTATTCTTTCTGGCCCGCTGTCGGGAATGTCTGGGTTATCGGTGTGGTCAATCCGATCGTTACGATCCGGATTGTTTTGACTGGCTGGCCGGCTGTGTCATGGGTCAGCAGAACATTTGGTTGTCGAGGTTGGCCACTGTTCTGGCCGAGTACGAGGCCTGTTGAGCCGTCATCAAGTTGCACCCGCGTGCCGATAGGGTAGATACCGAGGCTAAGAATGAATTCATCGACTAGTGCCGCATCAAATTTTGTCTGCCGCAGGGCACTTAAAAAACGTAAGGCAGAGTAGCCGGAACGTGCCGGGGCATAGCGTCGGTTCAGCGTCAGCGCATCGAACGTGTCAACGATCCCGGCAATACGGGCATAAAGCGGAATGTTGGTGCCGGTGATCTGGTTCGGGTAACCGCTGCCATCCAGACGTTCATGATGGGCTGCAATCATCGGAACAACTCGATCAAGATTCTCGCCGTTAAAATGCATCATGGCCAGGCTTTGCTGTACGTGACGGGTTGTGAACCATTTTTCTTCTGCGTTAAGCCGCTCTGGTTTAGCGAGAATGGTTATGGGTACACTGACTTTTCCAATATCCAGTAATAAGCCACCGAGAGCCAACTGCAGTAGTTCGTGCCGCTCCAGACCGAGTTGCCTGCCAAACACAATGCACAGCATCGATGTGCCGAGCGCCCGCCGGCTCAGGAATCCCTTCACCGGCTCCGTTGCAATCAACCATTGCATACCGTCGGTATTTTCAAGTGTGCTGTCGAGAAATGTGTCCAGTTCCGAATAGATCGGTTTGAGTTCAATCTGCCCATTTTGGCGTGCTTCGCGGATTGTATGGTTAACGAGGGTACTCATATTGCGCAACACTTCACGCAATTTACTCAGTGCATGCGGTGCGCCGTTTAATTGGGGCTGCGTCAGCGCCCGGCTGAGTGGTTGTCCCTGGGTAAGACGCAAATGAATATTTTGGTCGCTACGCTGCGGGTCGACGTACACGTAATCACAATAATGCTGCAGCGCTTTAAGTTGGGTCGGTTGCGCAAACACTGGGGTGGGTTTTGTCATAAGGTAGCCATGATCTGTCATAAAGTCGTTATAGACCGATGTTGCCTGCCGATCGGTGCCGTCAGGTCAAAGTTCTTCCGGCTCCGACGCTTCGGCTTGTTCAAGAAGATCAATTGCAATGGCTACAAAATCACTGTCGGTGACAATGCCTTTGAGCTGTCCGTCGGTTACAACAGGTAGGCAGCCGTATTTGTGCCTTTGCAGGAACAAAGCAGCCTCTCTCAGGTTTGCTCTGCCATCAACAGTTGTGATGTCGCGCGTCATGAAGCTCTCAATTAAAATATTGCCAGCATTTTGCATGGTGCGGTTCTCACTAAGGATGGATTCAGAGGCTCCGAGTACATCACGGTGCGAGACAAGGCCAACAATTTTTGCTGCTTCATCAATGATCGGAATATGATGAATACCGCTAACATTCATTAACTGTTTCGCATCTTCCAGACTGTCTCCTGGACTCAGGGTCTGAACGTTGATTGACATCATTTCTTTCACAGAAATCACTGTTTTGCCCCTTGGTATCCTCGCCTAACCAGTGTCGCGATGAAGACTTTTCTGACCATGGTTATTACATCGCCCATCAAGGAGTTATTGAATGCGTGAATACCGAAATTGACCCCATCATGGCTTAGGTGCAGACTTGCAGGAATGGCTACAAAAGGCCGGAGGGCCGGCTCGTCATGGAAAAGAAACACTTGAAAAATATCATCGAGAACCTGCATCGGGAGCTCGCGTCGGCTGATTCCATAGATGCAGAGTCACGAGCCTTGCTGCAGGCACTTGCACAGGATGTCGAGAAGCTGGCGGGCGACACCGCTTCAGTAGAGATTGAGCACGAAACAACTGCCGGGCAACTGAAGAATGCGGCGCTGCGTTTCGAATCCGAACACCCGAAGCTGGCGATGGCTCTGGGCGAAGTTATTGATGCATTGGGCAGGCTGGGTATCTAGCGAGGGGGTGACTCCACTTCCCGCCATCCGCAGGACTGGCTCCAGCTGTGAAAAGCGCGCCCCCCCTGAAGTTGATTTAACTCTGGCTTTAACTGCCGGCAAATTTCAACAGGCTTTGTGCCAGTTCGTTTGGTTTATCTTCGACGATATAAAAGCCTGCGTCATTTAATAAGTCGTGGGCTTGTCCGCTAGCGCCGGGTATATGGTTAATTAGTTTCTCGGGACCCATCGCGGTGCCTTTGAAATTGGCGCTGAACAGCGTCAGCACCGGTTTTTTCCAATTGGCCAGAGTTTCCCATGCTGCATGATTTTCAGGAACCGAGTCCATGTCCGTAGAAATAGGCAGAATCATCGGGAAACGACGCGGTCCGGTCTTATAACTTTCGTCAATATATGGTGCATCAAAGGCGGCGATTGTTTCCGGGCTCAGTTTGTTGTGAGCTCCGTCGTTGACCATCTCTCCCTGTGGAAACTTTGGTAGTGCAAACTGTTCGGCTCGCCAGTTAATAAACCATTCCCGCCCGGGGGCATCACCAATCGGCAGTTGTGTATTGCTAAGTGCTATTCGTGAAAAAAAATGTGGCGCTTCAGCAGCGATACGCAGGCCGAAAAATCCGCCCCAGTCAAACAGGTAAGCGGTTATATCTTCAAATTCCATAGCTCGGAAAAAGGCGGTGAGCCAGCCGACATGTTTCTCAAATGTGTAGTCATCGGTAGTCGGTAATTTATCGGAGCGACCGAAGCCGATGAAGTCAGGTGCGATGACCCGGTATCCTGCGGCCGTGACTAAGGGAATCATGTGCCGGAAAATATAGCTCCAGCAACCCTGCCCATGCATGAGCAGAATAATCTTTCCGTCCTCTGGTCCCTCATCGACGTAATGCATACGCAGGCTGCCGAAATCGGGATCAGGCAGGTCCATATAGTGCGGATCAAATGAGTATTCAGGCAGTTTTTCGAAGCAACTGTCCGGGGTACGAATAATTTTAGTCACTGAGCGGCGGGTCGCTCTAGCGAGATGCGACCTGGTAGTTTCGTAACGCCAGGAATGGTACAAGCATAACGCCGAGAAACAGAATCAGCATGCCGAGTAATGATGGAACAAGTCTCGCAATGACGAGCCCAAACGGCTGTTCCTGATAATGAAACTCGGGGAAACTACCATAATCAGCTGGTTTCAGTGGGTAGCGTTGCAGGAATTTTGTGCTGAAGTACTCTTTCCATTCTTCATGGAAAACATAAACCTGACTCAGGAAATATTCATAACGATCAGCGCTGGTTCCTGAAACTTCATTCAGAGCCAGCTGCATCATGATAGCAGGTGACAGGTACTGAAAGCGCTGCACGAGTGCCTCCTGCTTGTTGAGCTGATTCTGAAAATTATCGTAGAGCGGGCGGACTGCCTTTTCAATTGAGTTGTTGTTGGCTTGAGCCAGGGTCAGGAAGTCCATTGCCTTCTCATCACCTTCCGGGACAAATTCCAGATGGTCATAATAGTACTCATCCAGTTTTGACATGAAGTTCTTCTCTGCTTCAGTCTGGGCTTCGCGAGCAGCAATGGTGAGTTCCATGCGCGATGGTGTCGGATAGATTGTCGTGGCCAGCATACTGACCAATTGCGGCGTGATGACTACAAGAATCAACCAGATTCCAGCCAGCACGGTACCGTTCGATGCTGAGTTCTTGCCATAGACATTGACAAGTACCGCCAGCGCGAACCAGAACGCCAGATACAGCAGGGTGGCGAGGATCCACAGAGCGAAGCGCATCCACGTATCCGCAGTGCCGAGTCCGGTGCCGACGGTGATGAGTGCAATAAGGCCAAAGCCGAGAACCACAGCCAGCATCACAGCTGCTCGCGAGATAATCTTGGAGGCCATTAGTTCCCGGACCGAAATTGGGTGCGCGAGGATCATAGCCAGTGTGCCACGCTCCTTTTCGCTCGACAGCAGGTCATAGCTCATTGCAAGGATGAAGATCGGCAGCAGAAAGATCACGACGAATGCGATGTCGAAGCTCCCCGTGGCCAGATTGACCGGATTCTCGAGTTCCAGGTTCTTGGTGACGTCCAGCGTTGTCGCCAGTGAAATTGGCAGGTAGTTAAGCTGGATATCACTCTGACCAACCGACAATGCTGCGAGTCCGGTCGGAGGTAGCGTGACGTATTTGGATGTTTCAGCGCCGACTGCACCGGCGTTGGTACCTTGCGGGGGGCCTGAGCCTGGAGCATGGCGCACGGTGGCAAATTTATATTCACCACCTTCGGCCTCGACCTGAGCTGCATACTTCTCGGTGTCCTTGCGCATGTGATCGCGCAGGCCATTCTCGAAGGTTACGGCGGCTTCGGCGCCTTCGACCTGACGCTCTATCGAGCGCCCGCCGGACCAGGAGGCGAATATGATGGCACCAATCAGCAGGATCAGAATGGACCACAGCGCACCGGTGCGCATGATCTGCCTGGTTTCATGGGAAATAATCAGTTTTAGCATCAGTTTCTCTCCAGGCTGATTCGGTTGGCGGCAAATATAGCCAGACCGATCGCGGCGGCAAGCCAGAGAAACAGCAAAATAAAGTTACTGCGGTGCTCAGCCAGCATTGTATTCAGGTTGGGTGGTTCGAACTCGAACGGTGGCACAATGGCAAAGACTTCTTCATCGGCGCGCATGTAATTACTGGAGCTATATGTAGTATTTAGATGTACGGATGCCTTTGACAGATAGTCGTTCATCTTGACGACCATATTTCGCCGGTAAGTTTCTGCATCCGTCATGAACTTAACGTGCTGGATCAGATCCGTTCCGGATATCGCCATCGATATTGAACGCAGTGGTAGTGTTGGAGCTAAAATTCCCAACTGGTCCTGCACCTTTCGTTGTGAGGTGTAAGCTTCTCGAATCATGCCGTAGTGCTGGTCGAATACCGGGTAGTCATATTCTTCAAGCTTTTGTAGTCGCACGGCGACGAAGTACATCGGCAGTTCGCCGACACTGGTAACGCCATACTCCTTGAATAGTTCTTTCGTGTAGCGGGCAAACTTTGCAAACGGCGGTACGCCGTCGAAGCCGCGCAACTGGTGTGCACGCATGTCGGCCATCCATTTACCGAAGGCCGGAGTTGGTTCGGTGAATTTTGAGATCTCGCTGGCGGCCTTTGGCATCAGGAAGCCCGTGAAAGCCCAGAAACCCACCAGTACCATGAGAGTCGTTCTTGCATGCCTGGTCAGTGCCGACACTGCGAGTGTCAGGAACAGAAAGATCCCTGCGTACATCAGGTAGGCGATCGACAGTGTCGCCAGCCTTGTGGCCATGCCTTCAGCATGATCGACTGACTGGGCCATCGATAGTGCAAGTGCCCCGACCAGGATACACGGCAGGACAACGATCAGGACCGCGCTGCCGACACCGAGTGCCTTGCCCCACAAAAGCTGTCGGTTGGTGACGCCCATACTCAGGACTTGTCTGAGTGTGCCGCTTTCACGTTCGCCCGAAAAGGATGTGAAGCCGAGAAAAATAATCAGCAAAGGCAGCAATAACTGCAGGATATTGGCCCCGGACAGATCGCCGAAGCGGGCTATCGCACTTTGGTCCGATGCCGGTCGGCCGATTGCAAAATTCTGCTTGTGAGCCTCCATGAAAACCGCTGTACCGGTGTAGTTACTGATGCCGTTGTCAAAGTACGAGAGTGGCCCGGCAGGTTTGAACGCATAGTTGCCGTAGTGTGCGGCAGAGTGCGGGTTCTTGTCGCCCTGATCCAGCCATTGCTGATTCGTACCTGTCTGGGCAGCATGTTGAATGCGCACGGCAGTGGTGTATTTCTGATAGCCCGCCATCATGGCAGTGAGCAACAGCAGCACCATGATCGTAGCGGTCCACTTGAAGCGACCATCACGCACGATCTCGGCAAACTCCTTGCGTGCAATCGAAATAATCATGTTAATTTCCTCTTCTTGGCCCTGGCCAGGTATAGGTGTCTTTAACTGCAGTGATCAGGCAGCGTATTTACTGGAATCGCCATGCATATGCTCGAGATAAATTCGTTCGATATCGGCATGAGACACGTCATCAGTACCCAGTTCCTGCATCATTCGGCCTTCGCGCATGATACCGATGCGGGTACCGGTTTCTTTGGCCCTGAAAAGGTCGTGAGTTGCCATCAGAATCGACGCATCATCACCTTTTAGTTGAATCAGCAGTGCCGAAAATTCATTGCTGGCTTTCGGATCGAGACCTGATGTTGGTTCGTCAAGCAACAGGGCTTTTGCCTGCTTGGCCAGTGCAATTGCGACGCCAACTTTCTGGCGCATACCTTTTGAGAATTGATGCACACGCTGGATGTAGGCTCCGCTCTGTAGTCCGCAACGATCGAGAAATGACTTGTACTCGGTCTCGGTGTAGTCGTGGCCACCAAGTTGTGCAAAATAGCGCAGGTTTTCCAAGGCAGTCAGGTTGCCATAAAGCATGACTTGCTCAGGGATATAAGCGAGTAGTTTTTTGGTCTCGAGCGGCTGTTCGGTGACATCGATGCCGCAGACTTCGGCCTTGCCCGCTGTCGGGTGGATGAAGTTGAGGAACAGGTTGATGGTGGTCGTTTTGCCGGCTCCATTTGCGCCCAGCAGGCAATAAATGTCGCCGGGATTGACCTTCAGATCCAGACCTTTCAGGGCGTCATAATCGCCAAAGGTCTTTTTCAGGTTGATGGCTTCTAGCACTGTTATTACTCCTGATTGATAAGCTCAGGCCTGAGCCTGACATTTAAATTTGGTAGATAGCCGGTTGATGCTGTTATTATGGAACGATAAAAATTGACCGACTGGTCACAAAATATATACTAGGGGTCTGACGAAGGTCAACAACTTTCGATATAGGTTACTCCGATGCGGGAAGAGGCAACAACAAAAAACAGCACCAAAGGTAAGGGCCGGCTTAAGCGAGAAGCGACCGAGGCCCTGCTGATTGATGCATTCGGCAGCGTGGTGCAGCGCGGCGGGTTGCGCAATGTCGGTGTGAACGAGGTTATCAAGGAGGCTGGTATCGGTAAGGCTCTGCTCTACCGATACTTTGGTGGTTTGCCCGGACTCATTGCTGCCTGGGGCGAGAAAAACAATATTTGGCCGGATCTGTCTGAATTTCACGATGTACCCGCCGACCTGTCACAACAGGAAACACCCGCGTTACTCAAGCGGATGATCCTGCACCATGCAAACGCCTTGCGTGAAGATCCGCTACGGGTGGAGATTCTTGCTGAGCAGTTCATGAATCCAACGCCGATTTCTGCCGCACTGAACGAAATTCGAAAACAACTGGGTCAGGAACATCGGGAAATTTTTGAAAATCACCCGGTGATCCGTAAACACAGTGACCTGATGCGGATTCTGATGGGCGCAGCAAGTTTTCTGGCCATCCGTGCCGTGAAGGCACCATGGTACATGGGTACAAACCTTGAAAAGAAACAGGGCTGGGATGGAATGATGACAGAGATTGAAGCGATAGTAGATGCTGTTGTCATTAGTTAGAGTGCCGGTCAGGCTATTTTCCCTGTAACCAATGAGTAAAAAAACTGACGGTTATTGCCGTAAGCCAACCCGGATTCGTCCAAATCCGGGCTAAAGCCATTCCTACAGCGGGGGCGCGCCGGCTGGTTGAGCAGCTTGCCGGCCCTGATCGAGAAATAGTCGTACGTCGCGACCGGTTTCCTGTCCGGCCTCCTGCACGGCCATGTGGCCGACTCCCGGGTATGAGATAAATGTCAGCGAGGCAACATTCTCTAGTAGCTCACGAAATTTACCGGATTGGGAGAAGTCGGCTGTTGTATTTGCTTCACCCCATAGCAATAGCGTACGCGGCTGCAACGCGCGGATGAGGTCCTCGATATCACCGGCCTTATATTGTTTCAGTCGATCTAGCTGGGCTTCACGCTGGCCCTCGCGCCTCCACATATCGTACCAGCGGTCGATGAGTTCATCGGTCAGCTTATTCTTATCTCCAAAGCCGGATTCCAGCATGAACTTGGGGAGTGCACGCGGCATGATGTATTTGAGCAGGTAAGCCGCATCGGGAACCTGGTCGCGTCCACTTTCAGTTCTTTCTTTGCCTTCGAGTGATCCCGGGCTCAGCAGGATCAGGTTGTCGATTCGTTCCGGGTGTTTCTGTGCGAAGTGGATCGCCATCGTGCCTCCCATAGAGGTACCGGCGATCGAGAATTTGCCGAGATCCATTGCGCCGATAAACTTTTCGGTTAATTCGAGCGTGCGTTCCTGACTGTAGTTGCCGGTTGGATCAGGACCGGTCAGTCCGTGGCTTGTGAAGTCCATGCGAACGACACGGTAACTGTCCTGCAATGCCTCGACCCACGGATCCCAGCCGATCAGATTACTGAAGTTGGCGTGCAGTAGCAGTACAGCTGGCCCTGTGCCTTCATCACGATAATGAATCCTGACCCCATCGATGTTGATGAATCGCGATGCACGGGTCATGTACCTGGCTTCCAGGCTGGTAGCTGGAATATCACGATAAGCCCACAGAGCAAAACCGGTACCGATCATGGCCGCAACGGCAATGATCGTGAATGTGTAGCTGAGAGTGCGTATTAATTTCATTATATGTTCTCACTTGGAGTGCAGCTATTTTGCCCAAGCGGAAGCAGCACAATCAACGTCGGTGTGGCCGGGAGGCATCCGACTGGTGGTCTTGTTCCGGTATATTTATGAGTGATGTTGACGGCGTATCCGTTAAGGCGGCAGGATGCCGACAGGTAGTCGACAAGAGAATGATGATGTTTATAGCGACCCGTGATCTGAAATTCGCCAAAGGCCGTTTTCTTTTAATGGGTAGCGTTGTAGCACTTGTGGCCTTCCTGGTCATTACGCTCAGCGGTCTGTCGGCCGGTCTCGTCAAGGCCAATATTTCGGCCTTGATGGCATTGCCTGCCACGCACATTGCATTCGAGGGTACGGACCATCCGGGTTACCGCAACACCATGATCGAGCGGTATATGTGGGAGGGCTGGGCTGAACAGGATGGCGTCAAGGCGATGGAGCCGCTTGGCCATACGGTTTTTAATGCGCGTACCGAGGATGGCAAGCCGCTCGAACTCGCGCTGTGGGGCCTCGTTGAAAATTCGATTATTGCTCCGCTGCTGAGTCGTGGCGACAACTTTGGCGGTGAGGTTGAGAACGGCGTCATTATCTCCCGGGGGATGCTCGAAAAGGGTGTCGATATCGGTGACCTGATCATACTCGATCGTGTGCTAACCGAATTGCGCGTTGTCGGCGTTACGGATGAACACCGTGCTATCGGTCACTTACCGATTGTTTATGCGCCGCTGGCAAAATGGCAGGAAGCTACTTACGGGCCGCCGGGTGGGCCACCGCCGGGCGAAAAACTGCCGGATATCATTTTTGATTTCGTTAGCATCATCGTGCTCCAGCTCGAAGAGGGTGTCGATACAGCTGCGTTGGACGAAGAGCTTGAAACGACCACCCTGGACCGCCTTGGCTTTTATGCTGCATCGATTGGTTACGAGTCAGAAGTTCAATCCGTGCAAATGATTCAGTCTCTGCTGTTTGTGATTTCGGCTGTTGTCATAGGCGCCTTCTTTTCGATCTGGACCATCCAGCGTACGAAAGAGATCGGATTGGTCAAAGCACTCGGCGCATCAAACACCTACGTTCTTAAAGATGCGCTCGGACAAGCGTTGACGGTAATAGTTGCTGGTACCCTGATTGGTTTGCTCGGTACCTTGTGGTTCAACGAGCAGGTTAAGGATACAGAGTTACCGTTTATGCTCGAGAGTCAGACCATCATAACTTCGATCATCATGTTGCTGATGGCGGGTTTTATCGGTGCAGCGATGTCAATACGACGAGTATCAAAAGTTGATCCAATTATTGCGCTTGGTCGTGATCAATAGCTGCGGATATTTATTGCAGGATAAATAAATGAGTCTGAAAGTCGAAAATGTGTCACTGATTTTTGGTGACGGTAATGAGCAGGTTAGGGCGCTGGACCATGTCAGCATGGACCTGCAACACGGACAGTTGATGGCAGTGCTGGGACCATCGGGGGCCGGCAAGTCGAGTCTGCTGGCTGTTTGTGGAGGATTGCAGACGCCATCGAGTGGTCGAATCTGGATTGGTGAGACGGAGATTACCGGTGTGTCGAGGTCGGCTCTGACACGGATCCGCCAACAGCAGGTCGGCTTCGTATTCCAGCAATCCAATTTGCTGTCGTCGTTAACCTCGATAGATCAATTGCTGTTACTTGTGCATATGCGAGGTAAGCGACCTGGTAAGGCTGATCGGGAACGGGCAATGAGTCTTCTCGATGAGGTAGGTATGTCGCATCGCCTTGATCGCCGACCCAGTGAACTGTCCGGCGGTGAGCGTCAGCGTGTCGGTATTGCCCGTGCATTCATGATGAATCCAAGCCTGTTGCTCGTCGATGAACCAACCTCGATGCTGGATCAGCAACGCGGCAGGCAAATTGTCGAGTTACTGGTTCGCGAGTGTCATGACCACAACGTAGCGACTCTGATGGTAACGCATGATCAGGGGATACTGGAAACTGCCGATCGGGTCGTCGACATCAGTGACGGTCAACTCGGCGAAAGGACTTGATAAAGCAGAGGCGTTTGACCAGTGCCAAGAATTGCTGCCGCTAATATAGAAGCACATATCCGCAACCAGGAAAAACGAATCCTGAATGCAGCACGCGATCTTTTTACCTCCAGTGGTTATCGGGCTACCGATATCGCCGATATTGCAAGGTCAATGGGGCTCGCCCGCAATTCTCTGTACCGTTATTACTCAAGCAAGGATCACATCCTTGTTGCAGTCGTGCAGCGTGAAATGGCACCCTTTTTCGAGCAGCTTGATGAAATTGAAAAAGAGATTACAGATCCGATTAAGCGCATCAATGCCTGGATCGAATTGCAGGTGGAGATTGCTGCCGGACCATGCGATGCAATGATGGGGATGCTTGGAGAGATTCCGCCGGATGCTTACGAGTTAAGAAAGGAGATTTCTGCACTGCATGAGCCTCCCACACGGGTGTTACGGGTTGCCGTGGAAGAGGTTATCGAAGGTTCGGGACGCGATGCGAGACTTATCACGGCCATGATTTCGAGCATGGTGCGGTCAGCAGCCTGTATTGCGATGGAGACGGAACTTAGTGATGCCCATATCAGTGAGTTACGACATTCTGTCAGCAGTATTTTGTCAGCTAAATAATGAACCGGTATTGGCAAGGGGAAGGAACATGATTCATCAGGAGTTCAGATCTACGCTTATCATTTTGGTCGTGATAATGCTGGCCGGTAACCTGCCGGCTTTAGCGCAGGACCATCAGCATCAGCATGATCATGCAGCAGTGCCGGAGATGGATGCGGATGGTAAGCGTCTGGAAAGCTATCAGGTCAAGCATGATATGGATGCTGAGACGCTTAATGATTTACGCGCCAGAATAGCCGTCTATAGAGGTCTTACCGATCGCGAGCTGAACATGAACATGTCGGCGATGGGCCCTAATTATGAATGGTATGCGAGTGATCTCTCCATGCGGGGTGATATCGGGATCCTGATTCTGTCACATGGTGTCGGTGAAAATAGTGACCGGATGTTGATCGAAGCACTGAAACCGATTTCTTCCGATAAACCGACGGCGGTTGGTTTTGGCATGGCGATGATGAAGTCTTCACAACTCCAGTCGGCGGTCGATGATCTTACCGAGCGCGGTGCGAAGCAGATCGTTGTCGTGCCGAATGGCACGACAACGCCGTACAACACGCTGACCCGGCAGTGGAAATATATTTTTGATATGGGTGAAGAAGCAACCTATCTCGAGGTACCGATAATAACGTCCGATGCGACATTCCATATGACGGATCATTTTGGTGACAATCAGCTGATCACGGATATCCTCTATGACCATATCAAGGAGGTCAGCAAGAACCCGGCCAATGAAATGATTATGATCATTGGCCACGGCCCTGAAGATAATGAAGACAATGTTCCGGATCTCGAAATTCTTGGTGCGCATGTTGAACGACTAAAGGCAAAGAACGAGTTTGCTGACGTCAAGATAGCGAATCTTCAGGATGATGCGCTCGCGCCGATTCGCAAGGCAAATGTCAAACGCATCCGGCGGTGGATGAAGAAAGCTGATGATAAAGGTCAGGATGTCATTGTCATTGCAATCGCGGCAGCGAGTCATGGCGTGCAGACGCATATTCGTACCGATTTGCGGGGGTTGAACTATACATTTGCCGACAAGGGCATGTCTGAACATCCAAAATATGTTCTGTGGATAGAGTCAGTCATAGATAGAACAATTGCTTCATTATAATTGGTGTTTTAACAATTAGCCGGATAAGAAAGTCATGACACGAACATCGACAATGCAGCCCTTTGTACCGGGCGATATTTTTCTTGGGCTAACCGAGCTGAATGATCCGGATGATGATCATGCGGGTGCCGGCAGGATCGTCCAGTACGACAGGAATCTGAATCTCAAGGGTGAGCTATGGACCGACGGAGGTAAACATCTTGTCGGCGGGCTTGAGTTTGATGAAAATGGTTTGCTCTGGGCTTTCAATGACTTATGTGTCATTCACGTTGATTCGAAAACCGGTGCCCAGTTACCGTTAGCGGACAAGTTTTTACCGCGGTGTTATCGGAGTGCAAGTTTCGATGCCGATGGCAATGCATATCTCGGTGAACATATGAAGGCTAAATCAAAACCTACGGAAGGTATGGCAGCCCGTACAACAATAAAGTTTCCGGTCATACCGGGCGAGGGCGTGCTTGGTTTTGGTTTCATCTATAAGTACGATGTCGACTGGAATCTCAAGAATATATTTGAGTGTGAAACGGCTCCGGAATTTACTCATTTCAAAGGCGTGACGCATTCATCGTTGCACCCGAACGGGCAGTTTGTGACCTACGCGACGGAAACCGGTAAACGATTGATGCGCTACGATGTCATCAATGATCGACAGATGCCGGATCTCGTAAAGTACCCGGGTGATGATCCGTTCGACCGTGTCTGGGTTATCGCGGTCAAATATTTACCGGATGGCCGCTTGCTTGTGACTCGCGGTGATTTCATGGAATTACTCGATGAGCAGGGGCAGGTGCTTAAAGCCTATCCGCTGGATACCTATGGCTGGACTGATATTGAGATTTGTGCTGACGGAGTGCACTGCTTCGTCAGCAGCATTTGGGAGGGAACTGTCGTTAAGGTAAATATTGAAACCGGGGAGATTGTCGGCAACATAGACACCGGTATGTCAGCCCCGAAGCGGTGTCTGGCCGGTATCGCCGAATTTTCCGGCTGAGAAGTTAACGAAACATGCCTGTACCGCTCTTCGGAGCGGCCTGTCTTGAGCATTTGTTATCTGACATGAGATGCGGTTCACCGATATCAAAAATATTTTCAGTTATAAATAGCTGTTCTGAGCGCAGCAAGTGCTTCATAAAATAACAATGACGCGAGTTTATCATGGCAACAATAATGTGGGTTGTGGTCGGGGCTGTCATAAGCCTGGTGTCTTCATGGGTCGTCATGCGGTTGTGCCGCACGATAGACATTTCGGCACATGGTTCTGAAGCGACTGATTTTAATCAATGTAAAAAGAGTTTACCGAAAACAGATCCTTATCAGGGTGTGACAATTCATCCGGTCCTCACGGCCTGTAAGGCTGTCTCGGAGCAACAGGGGTTTCGTTACCTCGCTACAGAAAAACCTGAATTACCGTTACCTGGCTGTGATCTCAATAAATGTGGTTGCCGTTACCAATACCATGATGATCGACGTGAGGATGAAGACCGGCGGGTAGGGTTGAGGGGTAGGTTCAGCGATCTAAATCAGCGAGTTGGCCAAAATGATCGGCGTCTGGCTGGTGATGTTGACCGGCGTCGCAATACTGCGTGGGCAGAAACAGCGGCCTATTATAATAACTACTAACTGTCAGTTAAAATCTAATTTGACACTGTCTGAATGGTCAAGTCTGCACTTTCACAGCTAACTGTAATGCCCGGATTAAACCTATTATTTTAATAACTCTCGTTGGCGCTGCATAATGTAATCTAGGATATTTTTCTGTTCCTGGTCTGCGCGAAGATCTTTCTCTTTTTCATCCTGGCCAATTTCGATACCAACCCAGGTTGTATCGATATCCAGTTTCTTATGGCGAATGGTTCCCGACAGGTCGACCTCGTCATCAGCGTCCGGTAGGGAAAAACTCACGCCAATTGAGTCGAGACCCAAGTCTTTATCGTAGAGATCACTGCTAACTACCAGGCCAATGCCAATTTCAGAAATATTCTTGATTATACCCTCGACCTGAAGGTCATCAGGGATCTTCAGTGTAATTGTGGTCTGGTTCAATGCGTGTCGCACTGTGTTGATTCGCAATCGTGGAAAAGTGCTAAACAGTATGCTGTTACGGTGGACCTTACTGGTAAAGGAGAGTCCGCAACGGGAGATACAGGTTTCGGGGTCGCAGATAAAATTCTGACCCCGGCTTAAATTTCAACAACCGAGTATTTCTGTGATGACATCGGTACACGTAGCGTAATTGTAACGGTTTGATCCATAAACAGTGGCGGCAGTTCATCTCCATCGAAACAGATGGCAACACCGTCAATATTAGAACTGCCTGGCGTTTCAACTGCTGCTGTCACGCGATCCATCTTTTCCAGTTCTACTCGTTGTGACTTTCGGCGATTATGATTTTATCGGGCATGGCTGAATATGTTATTGATCAGTGTTATTTATCAGGCCTGTCCTGATGCCGAGCCATTTGACAAGCGCAAGTATGAGTGACAGAAAGACCACAGCCTGAAAGCATATTATGCTGGCCAGCTTGCCTTGTTTGCAGAGTATAAGACCGTCTGCTGCCCAGCCGAGCTCATTGGGCCAGGCATTGACAACCGTCAGTGCGAATATATTTTCACCCCAATCAAATAATGTTGGGATCAGAAATACTATAAACAAATTCCTTGAGCAGATTATTTCATAATACTTTGGTAATAAGTGACGCCATGCAAATGCACCGGCTGCGGCCATTACCAGGCCGGCAAAAAATGGGAAATAGAAATCTATGAACAGGAAAGCGTGGTATAGGGCTCTGGCTGAATCATCATAATTAGCAAGCTGCGTAAATATCTGGTCGACGGTCAGGTTATTCTGCAAGTCGAATATCTGTGCACCGACTATTGCCTCAAACGACGTATTAATGTTCATGAATACGAATGCCAGCGAACCAAAGGCAAAGATAAATGTGTTGATAAACAGCCATGGCGACTGCGATGTTTTAATAACCAGATTGTTGTACCAATGCATGAATAAATCACCTTCTCAGATTGCAGATGATAATAGCCGTTATGGCGGTGTCGATGCTATATTCAGGGTGAGGGAAAACTAATATTGTGTTGCTAGCGATTTGCCGGCCTGCAGGTTCTTGTTGTCTGTAAATTGCTTGTTGGTTAAATGGAGGCAAACTGGCTGGCAAGCGTTTTTCCTGAGCCGGGTGATCATTACGTCGAGTCAAGAAGAGTGGACCGAACAGAAAGGTTTTACAAGATTCAGCGTTTGCTGACGCAGCGTAGAAGTGTGCCACGTGATGCATTCATCGAGGCACTCGAGGTATCTCGGGCAACCTTTAAGAGGGACCTGGAATACTTGCGCGATCGGATGCAGATGCCGATTGTCTGGAACCGGGAGCTCGGCGGTTATCAACTTGACAGCAATGCGGCGACTGCACACTTGTTTCAGCTTCCGGGTCTGTGGTTCAGTTCTGAGGAAATTCATGCCCTGCTAACGATGGAGCATCTGCTCGAGAAGCTGCAGCCGGGATTACTCGGCCCCCAGCTTCGACCACTCAGGCAACTGATTCGTAAGACGCTCGAAAGTGGTGATTTTTCGGCTAGTGAAGTCAATCGGCGGATCAGAATTTTACAGATCGGTGTCAGACCCGGAGAAGGTGCTACATTTCAGGCTATTTCATCGGCCTTGTTATCGCGTAGCCGCCTTGGTATGCGTCATTATCGACGTTCGCGCGATGAGGACCTGGAGCGAGAGATATCCCCGCAGCGCCTCGTATATTATCGCGACAACTGGTACCTCGATGCGTGGTGCCATTTACGCAAGGGGCTACGCACATTTTCTGTTGATGTCATCAACGATGCGACGGTGTTGCCCAAGCGCGCTCGGGAGATTACCGATAAAACACTTGACGAGACCCTCGGCGCTGGATTCGGTATTTTCTCCGGCAAGAAAACTCAGTCAGCGGTGTTGCGGTTTTCTCCGGTCAGGACTCGATGGGTATCGCGAGAAACCTGGCATTCTTCACAGGAAGGGCATTTTGAGCTCGACGGCGCATACTTGTTGACGGTGCCATATAGTGATCCACGTGAGCTCGTTATGGATATATTAAAGTACGGCGCCGATGTTGAAGTGCTGGCGCCAGCCAGCCTGCGCAAGATGGTGAGTGAACAACTCCGTGGCGCATCTGAATTGTACGGGTAGCTCTCTTACTCCTGCGCTTTACAGTCGTTCATGATTTTGTCACGAATCTTGCCGATCTCGGCTACTCTGGGTGCCGAGGACAGATCTGCGCAGCGTTTTGATCGCGGGCATGCGGCGCTGCGTGGACAGATGATGCTGGCCGGTTTCTCGATGGCATCTGTTACCCAGTCGATATTCAGTACCCGGCCAGTACTTCGGATGGCGCGCTGTGCCGTTGCAGTGGGCAGTGCCTGCCCGCCGCTTTGCCGGCAACGCTCGGCAATATCTCCAATGAGATCGATGCTATCAAAGCCCTGTGATTCGAGGGCTGGAGCCAGATCGATGCCAACCGACAGAACATGAGTATTGCCGGCCGAGTCCCTGGTCCGAAATGAATGGCAACAGTAAAGAAGCGAACGATCTTCATCCTGCAATACGGAAATCTGGGAACTTGGTTTGCGTGCCTGTGGTTGATTGAGCATGAAAAAAACAGCCCAGCGCGGGCAAGGGTCGGAGGCCATCGTCATGTTGCCCCACGGCAGTGGAATACCATTGCCTCGGTAGACGGAACGCAGATGACCCGGTGGGTAGGCATCAAAGTAGTGCCAGTGACGGTAGGTGGATGCAGCGGTCATCCTGCGCATCATGACGGCGGGAGTCAGTTCGATCTTGTGGCGTGCTTCAATACGATGATGTTCGCGCATTAGAAAACGCCGGAATGGTTGTTTTGGGCATAACAAAGCTTCAGCGAAGAAACCGCACTCAAAATCACGCCACGCACACAGTACATCTGTTGATTGCATCTCATTAGTAACATGTGCACCGGTTTCGGGTGAACCGCCCAGCTGGCCACCAGTAGCATGGACCGAGCGAAGTCCGTCACCGTCATGCAGGATTTTGTGGCCGAGGTGTGAGGCCAGTTCATATTTCAGGCGGGCAGGATCATTTTCCAGGCGACGGTTGATGTAGATCCTTGCTGGTGATTCAAAGAATGAGCGCACCATGGTGGTGAATTTTCGATCATTTTCATTGGCCTGTATCGAGTCGTGTTCGAACCAGCTGATTTTCAATCCATGTTGCCTGGTCAGGTCAAGCAGGTCGCGTACGGTCAGTGGAAAGCGGCGGCCGCCAATATCCTCGGCAGAGCGTTCCAGATCCGGAAATTCATTTTGCAGCGATTCTTGCAAAGATCTGATCATCAGGTGAGCAAATTGCCGACCGCTCGTGCCGGTCTGTGACAAAAGTTCCGGAATAGCTGCCTCGAGCAGGTTGCGTGAAAACAGGAATCCGGGTTCAAGAGGTATTCGCGACTGCCCGCCCCGTCGTGACTCGGTGCACAATGCTTTCAGATCAGCATTTTCATCGAGAAACCAGCGTGGGCTCTTTTGAAATACGGTTGCGAGCAGGTCGAGGACATCTTCAGAGGGAGTTCTTTTGCCGGTCTCAATCATGCTCAGGTACGACACCGATGGTGCGACATCGGCATTGATCTGGATACAGCGTGAGGTGACATCTTGCAATGTCAGTCCATTACGTTTGCGCAAGTTGCGGAATTTTGCGCCCAGGAAATGGCTTTTACGAATCAGATTAGACATAAGTATGTGTGAAATTTACATTGTGAAATTTTCATTGTGAAATTTTGCAGTAATTGATTATATGCTTCTGTGAACGCCGTCAACAACCATCCTGTCAATTCTGGGTAAACTCTTGTGATGCAAAGAAAAATAAGAGTGGCTGAGCAACAGCCCTCCATAGAATTCACCTGTGAAATACCGCCACCTGCTGAAGAAATACTGACCCCGGATGCCCTGGCGGTGGTAGCGGAGCTGCATCGTCGATTTAACCCTCGCCGGCTGGAACTGCTTGCGGCACGAGTGACCCGTCAGAGTGAGCTGGATAAAGGTGCCAGGCCCGGATTCTTGCCGGCGACAACAGAGGTCCGGGAAAGTGATTGGCGCATTGCCGAAATACCGCACGACCTCGTGGATCGACGAGTCGAAATTACCGGGCCAGTCGATCGCAAAATGGTTATCAATGCACTGAACTCACCGGCTAAAGCATTCATGGCTGATTTAGAGGATTCGTGTTCGCCGACCTGGGCGAATGTCGTGCTCGGGCAGGTCAACTTGCGTGATGCCGTAAATCGCACCATCAGTTTCGAGAATCCTGTGAATGGCAAGGTTTATCGCCTGAATGATGAAACGGCGACCCTGATGGTCCGACCGCGGGGCTGGCATCTCGACGAGAAGCACTGTCTGATCGATGGCGAGCGCGTGTCGGCATCCTTGTTCGATTTTGCACTATACCTGGCAAACAATCATGACGAACTCAGAGCGCGTGGTAGCGGCCCGTATTTCTACCTGCCGAAACTTGAAAGCCACCTCGAAGCGAGACTCTGGAACGATGTATTCGTTGCTGCTCAGGAGTCCCTCGGTATCCCGATCGGTACGATCAAGGCGACGGTATTAATTGAGACGATTCTGGCAGCTTTTGAGATGGACGAGATTTTATATGAACTGCGACAGCATTCAGCTGGTCTGAACTGCGGTCGTTGGGATTACATTTTCAGCTTCATTAAGAAATTTCGCCAATGCCCCGATTTTGTCCTGCCGGATCGCGGTTCCGTCACGATGGACCGGCATTTCCTCAAGTCATACGTGCAACTGTTAATAAAGACATGTCATCGGCGTGGTGCGCATGCGATGGGCGGCATGGCGGCACAGATACCAATCAAGAATGATGATCAAGCTAATGCTGCGGCGATGGGCAAGGTGCGTGAAGACAAGGAGCGCGAGGCGAATGCCGGTCACGACGGTACGTGGATCGCACACCCGGGATTGGCCACGATTGCAACTACCGCCTTTGACTCCGTCATGAATGGCCCCAACCAGCTTGATATCAGTCGTGATGATGTTGAGATCACCGCTGACGATCTACTGCAGGTCCCTGGCGGGGCGATTACCGAGGCCGGCTTACGCGAAAATATTCGTGTCGGTGTTCAATATGTTGAGGCCTGGATGCGTGGGCAGGGTTGCGTGCCGCTTTATAACCTGATGGAAGATGCGGCCACTGCGGAAATTTGCCGCAGTCAGATTTGGCAATGGATTCAGCACAACGCCAAGACGATCGAGGGGCTGGATGTGGCGACCCATTTTGATCGATTGCTGGATGAAGAACTGAAGAATATTGAAGATCAGCTTGGTTCGGACAGATTCGATGCGCAAAGTTTCAACGATGCAGCAGAGCTGTTTGGCGGCATGATAAGAAAACAGGAATTTGATGACTTTTTAACACTACCGGCTTATGAAGCACTAGCGTGAGGAATTAATGATGAGCAGTAAACTGGACATAGAAAGAATAAAACAAGAATGGAAAAATGACTCGCGCTGGAGTGGTATCGAACGAACCTACGAGGCGGAAGATGTTGCCAATCTTCGTGGTTCGGTACATATCGAATACAGTCTGGCCCGACTGGGGGCGGAGAAATTGTGGCGTCTGTTACATGAGGATGGAGTGGTTTCTGCACTGGGTGCAGTTACCGGCAATCAGGCGATCCAGGAAGTGCAGGTTGGACTCAAGGCTATCTACTGTTCGGGTTGGCAAGTGGCCGGCGATGGCAACTCAGCAGGCGAGATGTACCCTGACCAGAGCCTGTATCCGGTTGATTCGGTGCCGAAGATGGTCGAGCGCATCAATAATGCACTATTAAGAACTGATCAGATTCACCATCTGCAGGGCGATGATTCGATTGACTGGATGGCACCCATTATTGCTGATGCCGAAGCTGGTTTCGGTGGCAATCTGAATGCCTTTGAACTGACCAAGCACATGATTCAGGCGGGTGCCGCAGCTGTACATTTTGAAGATCAACTATCGTCAGCGAAGAAGTGTGGGCACATGGGCGGTAAAGTACTGGTCCCGACGCAGGAAGCAATAAATAAACTAATCTCGGCGAGACTGGCCGCAGACGTCATGGGTGTGTCTACCGTTGTTATCGCGCGTACCGACGCAAATGCGGCAACTTTATTGCAGGCGGCATATGATGAACGCGATGCGAGGTTTCTGACCGGAGAGCAGTCGGCGGATGGATTTCATTACGTCAATGCCGGAATAGACCAGGCGATTGATCGTGGTTTGTCGTATGCGCCTTATGCTGATCTATTGTGGTGTGAAACAGCAAAGCCGAATCTGGACGAGGCAAAGCGATTCGCCGACGCAATTCATGGCCAATTCCCCGGTAAATTGCTCTGTTACAACTGTTCACCGTCATTTAACTGGCAGGCTAATCTTGATGAGAAGACGCTGCGCAAGTTCCGTGAGGAGCTCGGTGCTATGGGCTACAAGTATCAGTTCATCACGCTGGCTGGCTGGCATGCACTGAATCTCAGTATGTTTGAGTTGGCGCGTGCTTATGAAGCAGATGGAATGTTTGCTTATTCCCAGATGCAGGAACGTGAGTTTGACAGTGAAGAGCATGGATTCCGTGCAGCGAAGCATCAGGCATTTGTCGGTACGAGTTATTTTGATGCCGTGCAAACCGTCATTTCACGTGATGCAACAACTACGGCAATGTCTGGTAGCACCGAGGCTGACCAGTTTAAGAACAAGGCCATCGCTTCTTGACACTGTTGCCGGTGGGCTCCGGGCCTGCTCAAGAATTTACGCGAGGCATCCCTTGCGCATCATGCCGACCTTCTGGTTGTTGATTTCTGACATGGCCTGAAAACAGGCCTGTGGCACAGCAGTGGGTGGAGGTTCTTCTTTGCGGTGATAAGGTGTCGAATGCCAGGAATATTGTTCATTCTGACTATCGGAACGTCACTCGCGTTGCAATTAATGGTTCCGGCTCATATTATCCCTGCTCCTTATACGGCCGATCAGCAAGTGCTGCGGTTCATCTGATCCCCCCGGATTGTTGATTTCATTTGTCGACGCGAATGAACCGTCGTTTATACATCTATTACAGTGATTCGTTTCATGTCCAGAGATAAAGCAATTTTATTATTCGGTCTCGTAACGTATGGCATCGGCCAGTCACTTTTATATGTTGTCTTTGGCCCGCTGGCCCGAGATATAGGATTGACAGAGGCCCAGTTCGGCATCCTGATTTCATCATCAAATATCGCTGTCGTAATTTTTTCTCCATTTTGGGGGCGAGCGAGTGAAACAAAGGGCCGCAAGCGGATCTTTATTCTCGGTCTGATCGGTTATGCGGCCGGTTATTCGCTACTTGCTTTCGGTATACAGGTAGGTTTGTGGGCGCTGCTGGCAGCGACGCCATTATTTTTTCTATTGCTCGCCTCGCGACTCGTCTACGGCATGCTGGCTTCGGCAATTTCACCGGCGGCAACGGCTTATATTGCCGATACGACAGAGGCGAAGAATCGTGCAGCTGGTATGGCACTTGTTGCTGCTTCAGGCGGTATCGGAACGATCATTGGTCCGGCACTCGGCGGCCTGTTGGCCAAACTCGGCCCGGTTGTACCGATGTATGCGGCATCCGTCCTGGCTCTGATTGCGGCGGTACTCAGCGGTATCAAGTTGACCGAGCCTGCCAGGCATGTAGATCTGAATAACAAGGCAAAGGTCAGTGCATTCGACAGGCGTATTTTTCCTTATCTGCTCGGCTGGTTTGTAATATTTATGGTCTTTACTGCGGTACAGGTCATCACGGCATTTTATATTGAGGATCGGTTCAGCGTGACGGTGCGTGCCGATGTTATCGAGGTTGCAAGTATTGCGCTGCTCAGCATGGCGATCGTTATGCTTATTGTGCAGATCAGTATTATGCAGATTTGGAAACTAACGCCAAGATTTCTGCTGCGCACAGCATTTTTTATTTTTGCGGCTGTACTGCTGTTGTTCGCAAACTCGAGCAGTCTTATCGCTTTGTACTTCTGTTTTGCCGGGATGGGTTTTTCCTTTGCGCTTGCAGCGCCTGGTCTGAATGCCGCGGCCAGCCTGGCGGTAGGGGCTCATGAGCAGGGTGCCGTTGCCGGTTGGCTGGCTTCAGCTCCCGCCTTTGGTATGGTTTTCGGGCCGGCACTCGGTGGTATCGTCTATAAGTTCTCGCCTAATGTACCGATGATCGGCGGTGCTGTATTGTCGATACTGGTCGGTATTATCTTCTGGGTTATTAACATACCCGACCCGGTTGAAGTTGCCGTCAAAGAACAGAGTTGACGCTCATGATCGGCAGGTTTAATAGCTGAAAAAATGCTTGCCTGCTACTGCCACAGATCGTAGTTTCTGATTAGCCCATCGGCTGATTCGATGGCGCCTTCTTCGTGTACGTAGTGACCTGATTCGGCCACCTCAACCACTCTATGGTCCCGTATTCCGGCGCGCAACTGGGCGAGTTCTTCAGGTGTTTTATTCCGGTCTCGAGCGCCCCACAGGATCAATGTTGGCACGCTAAGGTCCTTTAGTAATTCGTATTCAGTCGCCTCTTCATAAAAGCCCATCATAGCTGTTGATCCGCTGAGAAAGCCTTCACTGCGGGTTGCGAGCATCAGGTTGTCCATGACCTCGTCAGTGACAACCTCCGGACGGATGAAAGACAACTTGAGGAATTGTTCTCGAAATGCGCGATCGCCGAATTGCTTGGCGGACAGCCGTTGAAACGGAAACGGGAGGTATTGTGTGATAGCCGGTACGCCGGTGTTGATGATGCCCGGGTTGATCAGCAAAAGGCCGGTGATGCCGGGTTCTTTTACGGCGATGTGTACGGCAATTGCACCGCCCAGAGAGTGGCCGCCAATGACGACTTTCTCAAGACCAAGCTTGCGGATAAATGAACCGATAGTACGGCCCTGGTTTGCATTTGTATAAGTGTAATCGACCGGTTTCGCCGACAAGCCAAATCCGGGCAGGTCTAACGTGACGACATGAAAGTGCTTCTGTAAAAGCGGCGCCAGCTTGCGGAATGACTGCAGTGAGTTTGCAAACCCGTGAATCAGGACCAGGCTTGGCTTTCCCGGCACGGCTTCGCCGAAGGTCTGATAGCGCAATTCGAGGCCATTGACAGCGATAAAGCGATCGTTCGGGCCGGCCAGGGTGCGGGCTGGCACTTCTTCTATTCCGGTTGGCCAGTAGGCATATGCGATCAGGCTGATATAGGCGGCCAGGAGGACTATGCAAAAGCCGGTCAGGATTCGTTTCAGGATGTGCATGTATGGGTTCCGATTGAAAAGAGGCTTTATTCTAGCGGAGAAATCCTGTCGTTATTTTGTGTAAGGGGGGGGGTGATCAAGGTATGGTTATCTTGAATTTTCCTGCTCGATTCTGACGAGGTGTTTTTATTCTTTACTGCAGGATCAACACCTTTTTTTTGGGGGGGGGTGGTCTTTCCCTGGTTGAATTATTCTGTCGGTTGACCCCTCTGAAACGCCGCACGAGCGGCTTTAAGGTTTCAGAGGGGGCAACCGACAGAATAATTCAGACAATCTCGTGGTTCGTATGTCATGCATCCGCTATATTGGTGTGGGCGGTTGGTCTTATATATAGAGGTGGATTTTATTGTGAAGCAACTGTTGATCGGCATTGTTATTCTGGTTGTCGTGCTTGCCGGCGGATTTGCCGCTGCGATCATGACGCTGAATTCAATCGATTTGAGTGAATATGAAGAGCCCATCGCGGATGTCGTCAGGGATGCGATTGGCAGGGAGCTTCATCTCAACGGGGCATTGAATATCAATATTGGTCTGTCACCGGGCATCAGTGTTAATGCTGTTTCAGTACAGAATGCGGGTTGGGCAAGCCGTGATGAAATGTTGCTGGTCGAGCATGTTGAAGCTCATCTGAAGCTATTGCCGCTTGTTTTTGGCCAGATAGAACTAAGCCGGCTGGAGATTGTCGGCCTGGATCTCATGCTGGAAACTGATCAGCACGGCAAGGGTAACTGGGAGTTTGAGATGGCGGGCGATGCCGCTATTGATCCCGAGCCGGTCTCCGATGGTGATACTTTTTTGACTACAGCAGTCTTGAAGAAAATTGTAATTCGGGATGCTGCCATCGTGTACAAAGATGGTGAGAGCGGCACAGTTCAGCGCTTTCGTATTGCTGAACTGGGCGCGCAAATGGAGTCGGCCCAGGCGCCCCTTGTCATCGACCTGAAAGCCTCATTTGGCGATGAACCCGTCAGGTTGGCGGGTGAAATTATTGGTATCGCGGGCCTCCTGTCCGGAGGGCCACTTGGACTGGATTTGACGGTAGATATTCTCGATGCAAGGGCCAGGGTCACCGGCAATATTCAGGATGCAATCTCCCAGCAGGGTATTGACGTTGCGGTAAGTTTGGCAGGCGACTCGCTGGCAGCCTGGTCAGGGCTGGCCGGTACGGAGATTCCTGACCTTGGCGCCTACGGGATAGCTGCTGACATCACCGGGACGGCTGAGGAGATACAGGTTACAAACCTGTCTCTCAGTGGTGGCGGAATGCAAATTGATGGTGATCTGAAAATCAATATTGCCGGGGAGTTAATGCAACTGGAAGCAAGTCTTAATTCACCACAGATTGATTTGACACAGTTATTACCCGGGGATGAATCAGTTGAGTCTTCTGTGGACGAAGCAAGTGTGACGGGGGAGCAAACGAGTGACCCGAATGAGAGATTGTTTCCAGATGATCCGTTACCGTTAGAGGCCATGGCGACGCTGGATACGATCACTGGCAGTGTGAAGATCACTTTTGGTGAGTTGATACTGGATCCTGAGACAACGTTAACCAATCTGAATATTGAGCTTGATGTTGCGCCGAAGACGATATCAGTCAAGCCGCTCAACTTTAAAGTCATGGGCGCAACAGTCAATGGCTCGGGTAAACTCAAATTAGTTGGCGATAAAGCTGAGGTGGTATCGATGCTGGATATTCACCACCCTGAAGCTGGCAGCCTGTTCAATGATGATGACGTCACGATGCTGACGGGAGGTCAACTTGACCTGAACATTAATGTAACCGGTAGAGGAATATCAGTGCGTGAGATTATGGCGTCATTGAATGGCTCGCTGAAAGTTGAGCTGGGGACTGCCAGGATAAATAATCGATTGATACAAAGTGCATTCACGGATATCAGGTCCATTATGAATAAATCCGGTGCATCGGAGCCGATTGACCTGCATTGTGCAATAACTGAAGTTGGCATCAGGGATGGTATCGCTGTGCCGTCCAGTCTTGTTGTTGATACGCGTGGTGTATCACTGTTTGGCAGTGGTCAGGTCAACTTGCGTGATGAATCTCTGCGGCTTGATTTTGATCGTTTGTCCGCTACCCGCAGTGCAGCGAGCATTTTACCGCCTTTCAAGGTTCGCGGAACGTTGGCAGCACCAACGGGTAAAGTTGATGCCAAGGCATTAGCTGACAGGGCTTTTGGCTATGGTGCCGCATTGGCAACCAAAAGTGAGGTTGAACAGTTGGAGGTTGCGGCAGAAACCGGGCCGGAACGCTGTCGGCAACGCCTGGTCGTCTTCGAGCAGGTTAAAAAGGATCGGGAGCAGTCAAAAGACAAGGCGGTCGAGGCTGCCACTGATAAGGCAACCGAGAAAGCAGCCGAGAAAGTGAAGAGTTTATTTGACAGGTTGCTAAAAAAGAGAAAAGACCAGTAACAATAAAGTGAACTTGCCGCAGTTCTATTATCTGTACGTTACAACAGGATTGACTTTAACCGCTATTACCTGACTTAGAGGGGTGTCTGATTAAGCTTGAGTGCATTTTTACTAAAGTAAATCAATTTTTCTTGCAGCAATTTGTCATGGGACATTGGTGACGTATCTTTTTCTTTGCAATATTCCCAGTATTTACCGGTAATACCTTCAACCTCTGGTGAGGTGGCAAGATATATGTAGGTTTGAGCCGAACGTTCGGGATCAGCAAGTAACGGTCTGACAAGTTTGACGCCGAGTTTCATAATGCCGCGCATATGTCGGAATACATTTGTGCCGACAAAAAATCCGGGTGAGACCGCATTAATGGTGATGTCGGTACCTTTCAACAGATCGGCGAGTTCGTAGGTGGCGAAGATCATGGCCAGCTTTGCCCGGTGATAGGCCTGAAATGCACCAAAGTTAGCGTAGCGTCTGCCTTTCCAGATTTTATTGCAGACCATGTCATCAAAATCGATGCCGGAGCCGGCTTTGTGCGCTTCTGATGAGATCTGAATGATGCGTGCCGGTGCGCTCTTCAGCATGCAATCAAGCAGCAGTTGGATCAACAGGTAGTGCCCAAGATGCATGATTGCCATATGTTGTTCATGGCCGTCATTGTTGAATTTCAGTTCCGGGTCGGTCAGCCCGGCATTGTTGATCAGGACATGTACGGCAGGATAATGCTGCAAAATATGTTCGGCAAACGAACGTACCTGGTTAAATTCACCCATGTCACAGCCGATAAACCTGACCTTGTCATTACCGGATATTCTGATGATATCTGCACATGCCTCGCGACCTTCATCAAGCTCCCGATCATTCATGATGATCGTTGCACCCATTTTGGCCAGCTCACGAGCTGCGATGCGGCCCATCCCGCTTGCTGCACCGGTGATGATGCAAATCTTGCCGGTCATCGAAGGATTGGCCATTAGATTCTCCGGTTAGCTACCAGATATGCACACGTTGTTCATCCGGGAGGTACATTCCATCTCCGGAGGTTATGCCAAAGGCTGTGTAGAATTCCTGCATATTTTGCAGTACGCCGATAACCCGGTAGTTCGGTGGTGAGTGTGGGTCACTGAGCAGCATTTCACGCAGCGATTCTTCACGAATTTTGGTTCGCCAGGTCTGCGCGTATCCAATGAAAAATCTTTCATCGCCGCTGAAGCCGTTGATTACCTGTGGTTTCATATCATCAATGAGAATTTGCCAGGCGCGATAAGCTATGATCAGTCCGGCAAGATCAGCAATATTTTCACCAAGTGTCAGCTTGCCATTGACAGCCTGATCGGGAATCGGCAGGAAGGCATCGTATTGTTTAACCAGGCCAGCGCTGCGGATTTCATATTCACTTGCATCATCTTCGGTCCACCAGTCAGCGAGCCGGCCCCGACCATCAAATTTTCTGCCCTGATCGTCGAAGCCGTGGCTGAATTCGTGACCGATGACAGAACCGATAGCACCATAATTGAATGCATCGTCAGCTGAGACGTCAAAGAATGGCGGTTGCAGGATTGCAGCCGGGAATACGATTTCATTCAGAGTCGGGCGATAATATGCATTGACGGTCTGGGGCGTCATGCCCCACTCACTTCGATCCACCGGTTTGGCAAGTTTTGCGATGGCTTCTCGGTGTGAGAATTCATACGCACGACGAACATTACCGATAAGATCCGTGGCATCAATTTTGAGTGTCGTGTAGTCCTGCCATTTTTCCGGGTAACCAATTTTGGTCGTGAAAAGTGCCAGTTTTTCCTGAGCAGCTTGTTTCGTTTGATCAGTCATCCATTCGAGTGAATCGATCGACTGTTGGAAGGCCACCCGTAGATTCTCAATCATCATATCAATGCGTTGTTTGGAATCTGCTGGAAAATATTGCTCAATATAAATCTTGCCGATTGCTTCGCCCAGTGAAGCATTAACCAGTCGGATGCCACGCTTCCAGCGTGGTCGAATCTGTTCCTGACCGCGCAGGATACGGCGGCTAAAATTGAAATCTTCGGTAACTATCGCTTCGTTCAGATACGGCGCATATGCGCGCAGTACGTTGAATCGCAGATAAGTGCGCCAGTCTGCAACGGGAATTGAACGGATGATCTGTCCTAGTGCTGCAAAGTAGTCCGTTTGGGCGATGATAAATTGTTCTGGGATGCCAAACTCGCAGGAGTTCAGAAAAATAGTCCAGTCAAATCCCGGGCTTAGTGTATTTGCGGCAGTGACCGTGTACTTGCTGCTGTATATTTTCTCACGATCACGGTTCTGCACGCGGCTCCAATGCTGTTCGGCAAGTTGTTTCTCAATGCTGATGATGGTTTCAGCATCAGCGGCATTTGCCCAGCCCGCCAGGCTGAACATCTTGTCAATATGGGTATGGTATTGACTGCGTATCTCGACTAGTTGTGGCGATTCCGACAGGTAGTACTCGCGGTCGGGCAGGCCGAGACCGCCTTGCCAGATATAGGCCAGCGTCTTATCCGGCTGCGCCGCATCGGCGTCTATATAGAAGTCGATCGGTACCGTGATTCCGATTGCGAGCGCTTGGCCGAAATAGTGAATCAACTCTTCGTAATTGCGCAGAGCGTTGATACGTTCCAGTTCGGGTATGAGTGGTGACAGACCGAGTTCTTCAGTTCGTACCGTATTCATGAAACTGTTATACAAGTCACCAGTTTTTTTCGAATCGCTATCTGCGACATCTGTATTGGTTGCCGCAGTCTGGATGATTGTCTTTAATTGCTGTTCGGTTTTCTCGTAAACAATCTGCATCGTGCCATATTTTGTCCACTCCGGCGGAATCCTGGTCGACTGAATCCAGAGACTGTTTACATAGGCATAGAAATCATCCTGAGGTCTGGTTGTTGTGTCGAGATCAGCTGGATCAAAGCCGAGTTGTCGGGCAGGTGCAGGGGTATCGGCCGGGGTGATGGGTAATGGTTGTCCGCAGCCGGTGAAAAGTATTGTCATAGCAATACATATAAAAAGTGTTCGTGTCATCAGGCAATGTGTTCCGAAAAAAATGATTGCAACCTATCTTAAATCAAATGGGTGTAATTCAATAGTTGACAAGGGAGGGTCGGCGAGTTGCAGGGTTCTGATGCGAGAGTCCTTCAGTCTGATGCCTGAGACTGCGGATTTTACGCTTTTTTAAGTAGTATCCCGTATGGTTTCAAACAGATACGGTTCTAGACTGGGTAGTGTCTAAGGTTTATAGCATCGCAAGTTCGACCGGCAAAGTCGGGCCGGGTCAATTGTGATATGGAACGATTCCGGTGACCGATAACGAAAAAAAAATCAGACCAATAATTTATATCATTGATCCTGACGAGGGGCAGCGATCAAAGCTGGAGATGTTACTCAAGCGGACCGGGTATGATGCTGTAAGTTACCCTAGTGCCGAAATATTTCTGGACACCGAACAATACTCAGACCGGCTTGGCTGTGTCATATCGGAGATGACACTGCCCGGTGCGGATGGTCTTGAACTGTTATCCTTACTTCGTGACAGAAACAGTCACTTATCATTGATGATCCTGACCGGTGACCCTGATGTCGGTCATGCCGTGACTGCGTTGCACAATAAAGTATCAGATTATCTCGTCAAACCTGTAATCGAGCGAGAATTGATCAAAAGAATCAAAATTGCACTGCGGGAGGCAAAAGAAATGTACCAGGTGGCACGCAGCACCTAGCAAGCCTGGTTTGCCACCCGGCTACTCTTCAAGCCGTACCGCAAGTTTGACGAGATCGGCCAGTGATCGAACTTGCATCTTTTCCATGACGCGGGCGCGATGGATTTCCACTGTGCGCTGGCTCAGATCCAGATCCATTGCGATGACCTTGTTAGCGTGTCCCTTTGCTACAGCTGACATGACCTCGGTCTCGCGAGGCGTCAGAGTACTGTAGTTTTGTTGAATAATTCTTTTCTGTTCGACCTCGTCCTGAGTTTCCCTGCGCAGGGCCAGTGCGGTCTGGATTTTGTCCAGCAGATCCTGATCGTGGAACGGTTTTTGTACGAAGTCATGGGCCCCGAGATGCATTGCTTCGACGGCCATTGAGATATCACCGTGACCGGTGATAAAAATAATCGGCAGACTGCAGTCTTCCTCGGTGAGTCTTCGTTGTACTTCCATGCCGCTGATGCCCGGCATGCGAATATCAAGCAGTATGCAGCCTTCCCATTCCGGTTGGTAAGCAGCCAGAAATTCATCTCCGGAGGTAAAGATCTGTGATTCGATATCGACGCTCTTGAGTAAAAAGCCCAGAGAATCTCTGACCGCAACATCGTCATCAACAATAAATACTATTTCATTCTGATCTGTCATTTGTTGGCCATCTTGGTAGGTAGCGTTACGGAGAATGTTGCACCGCCGCTCAGGTTATTGGAGAAACTCAGTCCTCCACTATGAGATTTTACAATAGTATGGCTGATTGCGAGGCCCATGCCCATGCCGCTGGTTTTGGTCGTGAAAAATGGAAGAAACAGGTTCTTTCCAGCCTCCTCAGTGATGCCATGGCCGCAGTCGATGACATCGATGCGAATCGTATGGGGTGTAGCAATATAGCAATGCAGTTCCAGGCGCCGATGTTCGGGATCGCAGTCCTGCATCGCATCGATTCCATTACGCAATAGATTCAGCAGAACCTGCTGGATCTGCAGCTGGTCGGCGACAATCTTTG
Organism: Chromatiales bacterium; assembly: GCA_002688175.1. Taxonomy (GTDB): domain Bacteria; phylum Pseudomonadota; class Gammaproteobacteria; order Steroidobacterales; genus SMWD01. The sequence continues at coordinate 15,837 of NZCC01000061.1, read as the reverse complement.
GCAGATTGGTTGAGACATCGAAATGGATTGCAATATTGTTGGCATGTGCATCAACCTCCGCCAAAGGTTTGATTGCATCGATGATCGCCTTGATATCTGTCGGTTCAAGATCAACGCTTCCGGGTGTGACGAAACTGCGTAGCCTGCGGATGATATCACCGGCCCGGTGCGATTGGGTCTTGATATGATGAAGAGCTGCCTTGATATCTTCGATATTGCCTAGTCCACGGGCCAGTATTCGTTCGCTGGCAGAGGCATAGTTCGCAATCGCAGCCAGCGGTTGGTTGATTTCATGTGCCATCGCTGCGGCCATCTCGCCCATCGTCGTCAGGCGGCTTGCTGTGATCATGTCGGTATGCAGGCGCAGTGTGCGTTCTTCAGCTTTCTTGTGATCCGTCAGATCGCGCATCAGGCCTATGTAGCGCACGGTTCCACGGTAGGTTATTTCACTGAGTGCCAGGTGAATCGGGAAAATCATGCCGTCCTTGCGCCGGGCATTGAGTTCGCGACCGATACCTATGATCCGTGCTTCACGCGTCCGGCGATAGCGCTCTACGTAGGCAGCATGGTTGGCACTGTCAGAGGGTGGCATCAGGATCGAAATATTCTGGCCAACGGCTTCCTCCTGTGAGAAGCCGAACATATCGACGGCTGCTTTGTTGCAGCGCTCGATTACTCCCGTTTCATCCGTAATGACAATCGCTTCGATGAGCGCATCCATGAACGCTACCTGAGCGGGCAAGTCAAATTTTGGGGACTGTTGTTGCTCGGGAGAGGTGACCACTAAGCGGATACCAAAAGCTGTATAGGTAATCAGTGTAAGTGAAACGAAGTGAGTGCAGCAAGAAATTGGCTACGGACGGTGGGTCAGCGCCGCTCTGCGGCAAGCTGGTGTGAGGTGCAGTGCTTGTAGTGGTTTCCAGTTCTTTATGAATCAAGGCCTTGCACAGTTCAGGGCGGTGGTTTGGCAACCGGCGGGCGTAAAAGTTCCTGGCCAGTGAATTCGGTTTTACGCTTATGCGGTAAGTAGAAGTACGAATTGGGCAGTAGTGGCGGCGTAGCTAGTATTTTGCCTAATCCGGTATAAGGACGAGTTGTGTAGTCGGGATTTAAGCCCGAATACACATTGGCAGGCGTACAGGTAAACAACCTGTTGACATAAATGACCCTCTAGCGGGTCATGGGAGATAAAAAAGCATGTATATCAATTTTTGGTATCCGATTATTAAAAGTGATGAGTTGGGCCATGACATGCCTGAAAAGGCCATGGTGCTTGGTGTCAATCTTGTTGCATTCCGCGATGAGAATGGTGAGGCACGCGTTCTGAGCGACACATGTACACACCGTGGCGCTTCGCTGGGCGGTCCATGGTCCATGGGTAGCGCGCCACGCATTGTCGATGGCTGCGTTGTCTGTCCATACCACGGTTGGGAATTTGGTGGTGACGGCGAGTGCAAGAATATCCCGTCAATTGGTTATGGCACAAAAACACCGCCGCGTGCCAAGGTTGATTCATACCCGGTTCAGGAGAAATACGGCATCGTGTTTGCTTTCCTGGGTGACGAGCCTGAAGAATCACGCTCACCGCTGCTCGAGGTCGAGGAGTATGGGCAGGAAGGCTGGACAGCCAATGACATCCTGGTGCTGGATGTGCCGTATTACTATGAGCGTTCTATCGAGAACGGCCTGGATCCGGCGCATAATGAGTTTGTCCACCCGACCCATGGTCATCAGGGTGTGAACCGCGATACATACAAAACCAGCGAGTACGAGACGGAGGATCACAACCAGGGCTGGGGTTTCTGGTTTATGCATGAGTTCGATTCACCGCCGCTGCCACAGAAGGGCGATGAAACAGCGCCTGATGGGGATACGCCATGGGGTGATGCGAAGACCCAGCGTAGCAAGATATTCGCCGGTGGCGGGACTTATGGTCCGAACATTATGCCGACGTATATCAATCTTACGGAAGACAAGATGTTCCGGCAGTATTTCTTCGAGCAACCTGTGGACGAGCATCGGACCAAGATCTTCTTCCTGAATATGCGTAATTTTATTCTCGATCCGAAGAACAACCAGGCTATCCATGCGCGTAACGCAGTTATTGCCGGGCAGGACATCGTCATTCTGACCGACCTCAACCCGACCCGGACTCCGTTGAGCCCGACCAAGGAAGTGTTGATGCCGGCCGACAAGGCGATCGTGGCCTATCGGGACTGGCTCGAGAAGTTCGACGACATGGGCTGGCGCATCGATATGGATGAGTTTAACCGTACTAACGGTGTCGGTGCGGCGTATGCCATCCCGTGCCCGGGTCGGCGAACCTCTGGGAACTGGGTGCTGGATGAGATTCCGCGTGTCAAGAACCGCACCGAGCGCAAGAAAATCGAGGATGCAGCCTAGCACAGGAACTTTATCGACAAAGCGTAAAGAAGGCGGTCCTTATGGGCCGCCTTTTATTTGAGCCGTCAATATTGTCGCGATGTATGGCGGTTGGTTCGAGCGGTCTGGCAGTCAGAATTGGTGGCCTACTATTTAGGCATTCCTGTACCATACGAAAAAATCAACCTGCAATAATGCACGACCTGTCTGTACAGGACATATCCACGGGGGATAGTTCATTGACTAATTACATTACGAAAATATTTGGTGATTCTCCTGTAGCACCGATGCAAGACCACATGGAGGTTTGTTTTAAGACTGCAAAAGAGCTGCTGCCTTTTTTTGAAAAAACTATTGAGCAAAAATGGGATGAGGTTAGCGAGTTGCGTGACCGGATTGTTCTGCTCGAGCAGGAGGCTGATGAGTTAAAAAAACAGATTCGTGGTCAGTTACCGAAAAGCATGTTTATGCCCGTTCCCCGGGAAGATTTGCTTAATCTGTTGTGGGCCCAAGATCAGATTGCAAATACGGTTCGTGATATCTCTGGTCTCGTAGTGGGCCGCAAGATGATTATTCCGGAAAAGCTATGCACCAGTTTCATCGAGTTTGTGCAGCGTAACTGCGATGCCGCAAAAAAAGCGTGCAAGAGTGTCCGTGAATTGGATGAGCTATATACGACGGGTTTTCGTGGCGCAGAAGCGGCTTTTGTAGAAAAGCTCGTTGGTGAACTCGATGTGATCGAAAATGAGACTGATGAAATGCAGGCAAAAGTGCGTGAAGAACTTTTTAAACTGGAAAAAGATTTGCCCCCCATCGATGTCATTTTTTTGTACCGGGTAATTGAGCTGATTGGAGAAATCGGCGACATGGCCGAGCGCATCGGTCGGCGACTCGAGCTGTTACTTTCTCACTGAGGTCTGGTTAATGGAAGATGCGCTGATATATATCGCGCTTGCTGCGATTTTTGGCCTGTTTATGGCCTGGGGCATTGGTGCGAACGATGTCGCGAATGCCATGGCGACATCGATCGGTTCGCGAGCCATTACGGTCAAGCAGGCGCTGTTAATTGCCGCAATATTCGAGTTTTCGGGTGCGGTACTGGCCGGTGGTGAGGTTACCAAAACAATACGCAAAGGCATCATCGACGCATCATCACTGACTGATACGCCTGAACTCCTGATGTTCGGTATGCTCGCTGCTTTACTGGCAGCCGGTGTCTGGTTGTTGATTGCTTCAATGCGTGGCTGGCCCGTTTCGACGACACATTCGATTGTCGGTGCAATTATCGGTTTCGCAATGGTCGGAATCGGTATGGATTCTGTACAGTGGGGAAAGGTTGCTGCCATCGTCGCCAGTTGGGTGGCTTCACCATTGATTGCCGGAATCCTGTCTTTCCTGTTGTTCAATTCGGTTCAATGGTTGATTCTGTCGCGCCCGGATCCGCTCGTCAGAGCCAAGCGCTTCGTGCCGTTTTACATCTTTCTTGCCGTTTTTATGATTGCGCTCGTGACGATGCTCAAGGGTCTTAAGCACGTTTATATTGGCTCAGATTTATCAATATTCGAGACATACATGATGGCGATAGGCTGCGGAATTGTCGTCGCAGTTATTGGTAAATTCTTTATTCAACGCATTCAGCCAAACCGTAAGGCCGAGAAAAAATTCCATTACTTTACCGTTGAGCGGGTGTTTGCAGTCCTGATGGTAGTGACTGCCTGCGGCATGGCATTTGCTCATGGCTCGAATGATGTGGCTAATGCAATCGGTCCCGTTGCGGCCGTCATAAGTATCGCTCGAGAAGACGTGGTGACTCAGAGTGCGCCGGTTTCGATCTGGGTTTTGTTGCTCGGTGGTATGGGAATTGTCATTGGTTTAGCGACATTCGGCCGGCATGTAATCGCTACCGTTGGCAAGAAGATTACCCACCTGACGCCAAGTCGCGGTTTTGCGGCTGAGCTTGCTGCTGCAACAACAATTGTCATCGCTTCCGGTACCGGAATACCTGTCTCAACAACGCATACGCTTGTTGGTGCTGTCCTGGGTGTCGGCATGGCGCGTGGAATATCTGCTATCGATTTGAATGTCGTCAGGCGAATATTCATGTCATGGCTTATTACGATCCCTGCGGGCGCCATTCTGTCGATCGTGTTCTATTTCGTGTTAAAGACTATTTTTAGCTGAACGTGTTGAAACAGATATCCTGACCCCATTCAGGACGCCATAAAAAAAGCAGGCTTGCGCCTGCCATTTTTATGTAGCTTCAGGTCAGTGCTTATTCAGCATTAACCCATTCGCCGCTCTGGAATCCACAGCCAATCTCGAGACCGCCGGGATCTCCTTCGTAATACACGAGTTTGGTATCGCCCATGTCACAAGTGCCGACCGCACCCTCGGTAGAGCATTCACCGTCACCGGCTACGGCATCAGCGTTATCGTCTGTGTTGCCAAGATCTTCACATGCCGCAGCATCAGCAGGCATCTGGCAGACCTTGAAAGGTCCGGCAAACATGTTTTCCTGAGTGTAATTGCAATGGCCGTCATCAGCCATGACACTACCCGAACCCATCACAGTAATTGTAAAGATCAACAGGCTAAATATTTTCTTCATATCAACTTGACTCCCCGGAGCACATACATATCAATTAGACAATTTTAAGTTGCGGACACATTTTGAAAATAAAGATCCGCCACGTTTTGGTTTCATTGCGCACTATTGCTGTAGCAGGCAACTCCACATTCTTCGAGTGCCTATATTAACGGTAAGCCCGGGACTTTTTCCAAACTTTCGCAGATTCTCGCGATCACTGTATGGTCATCGTGGGCCAAAATCCGGCTATTTTGCTATTATTTCGCTGAATCAGAGTGTCAATTCCGACAAAGCTGTCCTTGTTTCATCGCGTAGTAGCCGGGCATTGGGTGAAAGAGTTTCTCCGGCCCGGTAGACCAGCGCAACCGTGCTTGACCAATTTACCTTCGGTACGTGCAATTCACTGAGCTGGCCGTTATCTATCGCATCCATGAACGTGCCGATCATAGGCAGTACCGCCACAGCGTTGCAGTTCGAAATCATGTTGATAAAAAAGAAATCCGTTGCTTCACCGATCGAGGGACGAGGTGGCTGCAGTCCCTCGTTCTGGAAGGTCACGTTCCAGTTTTTCAGTACGTTTCTCCAGGTGCGGGCATAAGCAATGCGGTATTCGAGTACTCGCTTAAGCGAAAGGTTGCGCTTGCCGGCAAGAGGATGTTTATGGCCAGCGACCAGTCCGTAGCGCAGTGTAAATAACGGTTCCTGCTCGAAAGCATGGTCCGATAATGAGTCATCAATTTCGCTGACCATGAAATCCAGCTCTGCATTAGCCAGCCGGTTGCGCAGGTAGTCCGATGAACCCAGGCCTATGCGGATCTCGAGGTTCGGATAGCGTTCATTAAAGTTTCCGATCAGCCGTCCCATTGTCGCCGGGATGCCGTACGGCAGGATGCCGATCGCAAGGCTTCCACTGCCGATGCCGCGTATCTCATTGAGTTCGTCAAGCGCTGATTGCACATTATTCTGGATGTTGATCGCACTGTTATATAGCGAATGACCAAAGGATGTCGGCAGAATATGTCCTGGCTTGCGGTCGAGCAGACAGAGGCCGAGTTCGTCTTCGAGACCTTTTATCGACAGACTCAGGGCCGGTGGCGAAATGTGCAGTACATCAGCAGCCTTGCGAAAGCTGCCCTGGTCGACAATGGTACGGAAATATTTCAGTTGCCGCAGGTCCACGCTGCCGACCTAATTAATCGGCAGTGCGTAGGCTATGAGCCAGTCATCAATGGTGCCCGGGTTGATGAACATATGGCCGCCGGATGCAATGACCACAAATTGCCGGCCATCTGCTGTATAGGTCATGGGCGTTGAGTGCGATGCGCTCGGGGTTTCGGTGATCCAGATTTCATCTCCGGTATCGATATCGAAAGCCCGAAATTTGTGATCGGCGGTCGCGCCGATAAAGACCAGACCGCCGGCGGTGATGATCGGACCGCCGGCATTCGGCGATCCCCATTTCAACGGAATCGGTACCGGCGACAGTTTTTCAATTGTACCGAGGGGTACGTCCCAGGCAATGGTGCCTTCGGCAACATCGACAGCAACAAGGCTTGACCATGGCGGTGGAGTGCACGGGTTATAAATCGGACTTAAAAAAATTCTTTGTTCCAGCGCATAGTCCGTGCCCCGGATTGGTGCTGGTGGGCCCATCGGGGCGCCGGCCGAAGCATCGAAGGGAGCCGTCGGATCAATTTCTGTTTGCGGCAATAAGCGTAGCCAGAGTCCGACTTTTGACACATTGGTCACCACAAGATTGCGTCCCGGGTCGAAGGCGCCTCCGCCCCAGTTCGGCCCGCCGGCAGTGCTTGGATACATGATCCAGCCTTTGGTGCTCGGTGGTGTGAAGATGTCGCCGTGACGCGCAGCCTCGATTTGTTCGCGGCATTTACCGCGATCCCAGAAGGTCAGGCCCCAGGCATCCTCGGGCTCGATGCCGGTTTTCATCAACGGTGGGGGCTTGACCGGGAATGGCTGGGTTGGTGACAGGACTTCACCGGGTACGCCGTCCGTAGGTACCGGGCGTTCGATAACCTCAAACAGGGGTGCACCTGTGTCGCGATGCAGGACAAACACGAAGCCCTGTTTGGTTAATTGCACGACGGCTGGAATGGTTTGGCCGTCGCGAGTGATATCGACGAGTATCGGGGCCGCTGGTGTATCCCAGTCCCAGACATCGTGATGGATGTGCTGGAAATGCCATGCGACTTCCCCGGTTGCGGCACGCAGCGCTACGACCGAATTTGCGTATCGATTATCACCCGGTCGTGTACCACCGAAAAAATTGGGCGAGGCGCTCGAGGTTGGAATAAATACCAGGTCACGTTCCTCATCCGCCGACAGTACGGTCCACGCATTCCCGCCGCCCGTCGTGGCCAGGGCGCGTTGCGTCCAGTTGTTAGCCTGCGGATCGTCTGCATTGCGTGGTACCGGATCGAAGCTCCACAGGAATTTACCGCTGCGGGCATCGAATGCACGAATTGCACCGCTCGGGGCATTCGCAAACTGGTTTTTCATGTTGTTGATGTTGCCGATCACAACAACGCCGTTAACGATGACAGGGGGGGCAGAAAACGTTGTTCCGGCCGGGTCCGGATGTGCGGGAGTTGCCGCAGCAATCAAAGGATTGACATCAACCTGCCCGGCATCACCGAAGGCGGGACACAGCGTGCCGGAGGTTGCATCGACAGCGATAATGCGCCGGTCGTGGGTGCCGAAGATGATTCGATGCGCGCAGGACTGGCCCTGAGTCGCTTGCGGATCCTGCCAGTAAGCAACGCCCAGACATTTGAGCCGGCTCGGAATTTTGGGCAGGTTGAGTTTCGGCGCATAACTCCAGCGTTCTTTACCGGTCGCGGGGTCAAGGGCGATAACGCGACTGAACGGGGTACATAAGATGAGTGATCTGCCAGCGGCTTTGGGTAACAGGATCGGTGTGGTGTGATAACCGGCGAACTGGCTTCGGTCTGCATATTTGGGCAGATCGCCGTAACGGTGTGTCCATGCAACTTCGAGGTTTGCGATATTGCTCCGGTCGATCTGCTGCAAAGGGGAGAACCGTGTGCCGCCCTGATCGAATCCGTAATACGCCCAGTCTTCTGATTGGGCGATTGTGGCGGTCAGAATCAGCAGCAGAATCAGAGTTAGACGCGATGGTCTGAAATCTTTTTGTCGGAGCGGCTTTAGCCGTGATGGGCGCACCACGGCAGGTAACCGTGGCTGAGGCCACTGCCATAATTCAGGGCTGTCGCGATCCATGTTTCCCCTGCTGGTCCTAGGTCTCGGAAAAAGTTCTGATCCAGGCAACCAGGTCACGGATTTCCTGGTCCGTTAACAGGTCACCCCAGCCGGGCATCACCAGCGATTTTCCGATCGCCTCACCGCCTTTGCAGATTGCCAGGTACAGAAACTGGTCATTCAGTTTCTTCATGTACTCGACATCGGTCTGGTCATGCGGCGGTTCGTCCATATGCATGACAATAACTTCGGCCTTACCGTCATAGCCATGGCATTCGGCGCAATGCTCAAGGTGCACATCCTGACCCGCCTGTGCATCGCCGCGCAGATTGCCGGTCGCGGCGCAGTTATTGGTTTCGAGCGCCGGTTTGTCAGCAGCCTGTACTGCAAGCCCGCTGATGCAAAGCAGAGCAGTGATGCTTAAAAGCTTTATTGATGTCATGTCGATTGATTCCTATGCCAGTACCCAGCCGTAAGTTGTGTTGCTTGGTTGCGGTCCGGCTTCCTGGTAAGCGGTTTTCATCTGTGTCAGCTTGTCGCCGGGGACGGCTTTGCGTACGGCATCAATATCGATGCCGTACAGATCGGCAGAATTCTTGCCGAAAATAAGGTTGCGCTGTGCAGCGCTGATTTCAGCATAGCCGAACCGGTCACGGAGGTGTTCCGGGATCTGGAAACGCCGGAATGATTCGATCAGCCATTGCGGTGAACCCCACCAGATGCAATCCGTACCCCACAGGATCCGCTCGGTGCCGAAGCCGTCGAACAACTGGCCCAGCAGGTGACCGCAGATCTCCGGATGGGTGATAACCGAGAATGCAAATACGGTACCCAGCTCTGCATAGACGTTGGTCAGCGACGGGTCATCCTTGATCGATTTAACCAGGTCCGTCGTCCACGGAATATAGCCGTCATCGCCAATGCCGGTCTTGCCCGGGGGCAGCGTCGAGACCATGGCTTCCATTGCCGAGTGATAAATGATGAAGTTCAGGTTCGGGAAATCTTTCGCCACCTGCGGAATATCATCCGGCATCCAGTAATAGCCCTTGGGTTTACCGGCCGGTACCTTGCCGGGCATCGGCAGACCCTTGTGGAAGCTCAGGTTCTTGATGCCCAGTTCCTGGCATTTTTCAAAATAGGGATAAGCAACTTTCTCATCGTCGAGACGCCATGGCCCGGTTGGATTACCGGAGTAGAACTTCATCGCGTCGATGCCGAGTTCCTTGACCTGGTACTCGCAGTCTTCAAGCGCGTTGTCGAGTGTCGGATCACCGAGTCCGTGACTCAGCATGCGCTGTGAACCGGCGGCCTCATTGATCAGGTTGCGGGTCTTGACCATTTCTTCAGCGGGCAGGGCGTGGTGCTTTTTCTCGCCGATGACAGCGCCGGTGATCATCGCCATGACCGTGTCGCTATCAAAGAAAATTTCCTTGAAATAGTTGGCTCGATGCAGGATGTCGGGGGGTGGCTTGATTCCCGCGAGTTCCGGATTCAGACCGAGCTTGCCGGTCATTTTCCGGAACATGGCCGGTCCTGCAATGCTGTCTTTGACATGATGGGTCTGGATATCGAAGATGAACTGGTCCTTTGGCCATCTTTCAGTAAATGCCTCGGGTTCCAGGATCTCTGCCTCCGAGACTTTGAACGACTCACCGAACACGCGATTCATGGCCAGGAATGCGGCAGCCATGCCGCCGGTGGTTTGCAAAAATGCTCGTCGCGACAGACCGAGTTTGCGGCCGTATTCGTCAGCCATCTCGAGGATCAGGTTCTCGACCGTTTTTTGATCCACGGTCTGTGGCATCGGCTCAAACTCCTCGTTTGACACGACTTGGGTCGGCAGGGGGAGGTGAGTGCCGCTCAGGCGGTCCTTATGGTTCTTGCGTATCCACATGTAGGGGGTCTCCTGTCAACGTGTGATTTACGGGTGTGATGGCTATAACACCCGACCACACCAGATTGTGCCCAAATTATAGTTTTGTCAATTTAATTGTTCTTTGGTAATCAATAAGAAATATTAATCCTGAGCAGGGTTGATCGCTCAGGTGACTTGCAGAATCTCGCTGAGTACCCGTTCGGCAGATGCCATGGCCGCCTCCATGCCGAACTCGCGCCGCCGGGTATGCTCCCCGGCAAAATGAATCCGTCCCTCAGGGGCCGGCAGGTTGGCCGCATAGCGCTCGATTTGCCCGGCGGAATAGCTGTGGCCGCAGCCGTTGAGGTACGGGGTTTTGCCCCAGGAGTGGTAGCCCAGAACCTCCAGCTGGCCCCGCGAAGCCGGCCTGATACGGGCCAGTGTATCGAGGACAAAGCGGGTAGCCGCCTCACGCCCCATCTGGTCGATCCGGCGACTGCCCTGACCGGTGATCCAGACGAGCAACGAGTGGACCTCGTCATTCTCGTCGGTGCCGGCGAACACTCTTTCGACAGGTCCGTCCGTCCACATGCTTGCATCGTAACCGTCCGTCTCCCAGAACTTTGTCTTCGGTCGCAGGTAGAATTTGCTCACCGCGTAATATTCCATCTGGTGCACGATCGCCGCTTTGTCGGCCGACAGCGTCGGCGTAATTTCGATCCGGCGTAATGCAGTCAACGGGATCGCGGACACCAGGAAGTCGCCACGGTACCGGCTGCCATCATTGCAGGTGACTTCGACACCCCTGGTATCATGAAATATTGCAGCCGCTGCCTGGCTAAAGCGAATCTCGGTCTTGAGGCTGGCAGCCATCGCTTCGGGCAGGCGCTGATTGCCGCCGGCCACCTGGCTCAGCGGTGCAACCTGTTGCCCGGCTGCTTTCATCTGCATAAAGGCTTTGATGCCGAAATTTGTCCGTGTCGTATCACGGAATAATGACAGTGCTGATGTGCGGTTCATGCCGGTACCGTTATACGAGTGTCCGAACAGGCGGATCGCCTCGTCAGAGACACCCTGGCTGGTGAGATATTGCGCGATCGGTATATCCAGACCGTAATGCTGCGGCAGCAGCCAGTCGTCAAGATTCTCCAGCGGGTTATGGAGGCCGAGCAGGTGAGATTGCAGTCTTGATGGCGCGATCTCCCGTTCATCACCGGCCGTCTGGTTGGCATCGGCTGATGCCCATTCAGTTTCGTTCAATAGCTGGTCGTTAACGTGGTAACTGTATGGTTTGATTTTGAGGGCGCTGGGTACCCGCTTGAGGTTCAGTCGGTTCATCATGTCCAGCACCCGCGCATACATGACGCCGATATCGCTGGCGCCGAGTTCATGCCGGACACCGTCAAGTGTGCGCGTCTGCACCCGGCCACCCACATGGTCGGAGGCCTCGAGTAGAGTTACATTAAAGCCCTGCTCTTCGAGCAGCATGGCACTGTAGAGGCCGGACAGGCCTGCACCCAGAATAATGACGTCCTGGCGCTCAGCGGCACGCAGGTAACGGCTGGCGCCGAATGCGAGCGGGATTGTGCCGAGGGCGGTCAGTAGTTTGCGTCTGTTGGTGCGCAGTGAAGGGTGATTATTCATTGCAATCCAGGGTGACAAACGAATGATTCATTGTGGGCTGGTCTGTTGAGCAATGTAAACCGTAGACCGATTGATCGTCCGAGCCGTGGCAACTGCAGGAGTGGTTTCAGCCACGACTCCAGCTATTGCCCTGACGGGCAATTGGTGTGGGTGTTATTTGCTAAGTTCAGCGGCGATCGCTTCTAGTGATGTCAATGGTTGACTGCAAGTCGTGCCGCGGCAGATGTAAGCGACCGGCTGGCCGGCGGGGACGCGAACGGACAACGCGGCGGGAAGGTTTGTAGCCGTGTCCGGGATTGTAAAAATGAGGCGTTTAGGTGTGTAGATCGCGCCGATGGCCAGTGCCCACCTGGAGATTTCTTCCTGATCGCCACGCAGCACGATGATCTCAGCCGGTTCCAGGATCTCATCGAGTGCGGTGATCAGGGACGCATGAGCATGCGGGAATTCATCGAGTGCACTGCCGGTTGCGCTTACTGTTGCGAGTGCGGCTTCCAGGTATTTCGTTTCGCCGAGCAGATGACCGAGACGATTGAGGGCGAGTGCGGCGATTCCGTTGCCCGATGGTACGGCTTCATCAGCCATGGTCTTGCTGCGATGGATCAACTGTTCGTGGCCGCTGGCGGTGAAAAAGAATCCACCGTGTTCAGTGTCGGTGAATTCAGCCAGCAGCTGGTCGGCCAGCCAGATCGCAAATTCCAGGTGTTCGCTGTCCCAGCGTGACTGTAACAATTCAATTGTTGCGTTGAGCAGGAATGCGTAATCGTCCAGATACGCGTTAAATTTTGCCTGGCCATCCCGGTAGGTTGCGTGTAAGTGACCATCGATAACCATATGGTGGCGAATAAAGTCGAGTGCTTCGGCGGCTACCACGGCGAGCTGTTCTTCCTGTAATGCGCGTGCGGCGATTGCGCAGCCGCGAATCATCAGCGCATTCCAGCTGGCCAGGATTTTGTCGTCACAGTCGGGACGTGCGCGGGCTTCACGGGCGGTGAGTAATTTGTTTCTTGCTGCATCGATGAGCCGCTGCACGGCTGCAGGAGTTTGGCCAACCCGGGTCGCGATTGACTCAAGCGTTGCGCTGATTCGTAAGTGCCAGCTGCCCTCAAAATTAGCCGGTTTATCGAGTCCGTAGCGGGGGGCAAAAGTCGAGTATTCGTCATCCGTCAGAATCATCCGAATCTCGTCCGGGGTCCAGACGTAGAACTGGCCTTCAGTGCCGTCCGAGTCAGCGTCGAGAGCAGAGTAGAAGGCACCGTTCGGTGCGCGCATTTCGCGTAATGCCCACTCGGCGGTATCGAGCGCAATGCGGCGATAAGTGTCGTCACCGCTGATTTGCCAGAAGCAGGCGTACAGCGCCAGCAGTTCGGCATTGTCGTACAGCATCTTTTCAAAGTGCGGGATGGTCCATTCGGCATCGACAGAGTATCGGTAGAAGCCGCCGCCAACCTGGTCAAAGATGCCGCCTTCGGCCATCCGGATCAGCGTGAGTGCGCAGATGAACATGGCCTGCTGGTCCGATTCGCTGCCCTGGCTGGCTTGGGTCGAATTGCGCCAGTGTCGCATCAGTCGGTCCAGATTCGTCGGATTCGGAAATTTTGGCGCGCTGTTGAAACCACCGTTTTCACCATCGAACATCTGGCCGAGCGTTTCTCGTGCTGCGGTCAGTGAGCGACCGGATAGCGGGTCTTCTGCGGCCGGTTGAGGTGTGTCAACTTGTGCAAGTGCATTGATGAGGATCTGGCCGTATTCACTGACGGCATCTCCGTTGGCATGAAAATGCTCACTTGCCTTGTGCAGCAGATCAGTAAATGCCGGCATTCCGTCACGGGACTGGTTTGGGAAATAGGTGCCGGTAAAATTAAGGGCGTTGATCGAGCGGACTCAGAAATACAGTCAGCGGCCAGCCGCCGGGTCGGCGCTGAATCAACTGGTGTGCTGATTGATAGATCTTGTCGATGTCGGGGCGTTCTTCACGGTCTATCTTGATGTTGATGAAAAGTTGATTCATCAAATCTGCCGTTGGTTCGTCCGCAAATGATTCGTGTGCCATGACATGGCACCAGTGGCAAGCTGAATAACCGATCGACAGCAGGATCGGCTTGTTCTGTTGGCGCGCAAGCTCAAGTGCCTGCTCACCCCAGGGATACCAGTTGACCGGATTGTCCGCATGCTGGAGCAGATACGGGCTCGTTTCATTTTTTAGTGAGTTCATCCGCAGTGATATCCAATCAGGTAAAAAACTTCCCGGAGTCAGGCCAGACAGGATATTCTCTATCTTGTTCGGCCGCTTAACATTTATTACACCTTAGAGAATAAAGATCTTGCAATACTCCGGTTTTGACCCAATCGCGTTACAGCTGGGCCCTGTCGCGATACGTTGGTATGGCCTGATGTATCTGATCGGATTTGCGGCAGCCTGGTTCCTGATGCGTCGACGTGCCAGCCAGCCGGGTGCAATAGTGCCGGTCGAAACGGTTGACGACCTGCTGTTTTATACTGCCATTGGCGTCATTATTGGTGGCCGGCTTGGTTACATGCTGTTCTACAACTTCGGACAGGTTGTTGATGATCCACTGAGCCTGCTCAGGATCTGGCAGGGCGGCATGTCATTTCACGGGGGGTTTCTCGGTGTTGCGGCAGCAGCCTGGTTGTTTGCCCGCAGACTTGGCTGCACGTGGTGGCAGCTTAATGATTTTATCGCGCCGATGGCATGCCTCGGCCTGGCTGCCGGGCGTATCGGCAATTTTATCAACGGCGAGTTATGGGGTCGTCCCGGTTCCGTGCCGTGGGCCATGCAGGTTGATTGTACGAATCAACGCTTCTTTGACCTGTGCTTTGAACAATTGAGTCTGCCGCGCGGTACGCTGTGGACGCCGCCGCTCCATCCGTCACCGTTATACGAGGCCCTGCTCGAAGGTTTCCTGTTATTTGCCGTAATCTGGATTTTCTCTTCGCGGCCACGGCCAGTAAAATCGGTGACCGGCGTATTCCTGCTGGGTTACGGATTGTCGCGGTTTGCCGTAGAAATGGTGCGGTTGCCCGATTCCCATATTGATTACCTGGCCTTTGGCTGGGTCACAATGGGGCACGTTTTAACCCTGCCGCTGATTGTCGGTGGCATACTATTATTGTGGCTGGCCTATCGTCGTCAGCCAGGGGCTTGAGTGGGTTGTTGGTTCTGGGTGTATTGGGGGAGTAGGGAAGCTTGCAGCAATATTTACAGCTGATGCAGCGGGTGCTGGATGACGGTGCGCGAAAGGATGATCGAACCGGGACCGGTACGCTGAGTGTGTTTGGTCATCAGATGCGCTTCGATCTGCGTGACGGGTTCCCGCTGGTTACTACAAAGAAAATTCATACCCGTTCGATCATTCATGAATTATTGTGGTTTCTGAATGGTGACACCAATGTCGCTTATCTGAATGATAATGACGTTACCATCTGGGATGAATGGGCCGGTCCGGATGGTGATCTCGGCCCTGTATACGGCGCACAGTGGCGTTCGTGGCCCACCCCGAATGGTGAGGCCGTCGATCAGATCAGTCAGGTCGTCGAGACGCTGCAACGTGATCCGGATTCGCGCCGGATTATTGTGAGTGCCTGGAATGTTGCAGAACTTAATAAGATGGCGCTGGCGCCGTGTCATTGCCTGTTTCAATTCCATGTGGCTGATGGCTATCTGTCATGCCAGCTTTATCAGCGCAGTGCGGATATTTTTCTCGGTGTGCCGTTCAATATCGCCTCGTATGCGCTGTTGACGCATATGGTGGCGCAACAGACTGACCTTAAAGTCGGTGATTTCATCTGGACGGGCGGCGATTGTCATTTGTACCTGAATCACCTTGATCAGACCCGGCAGCAGCTCGAACGTGAGCCGTTGCCGTTGCCACGACTTGCGTTACAGCGCCGGCCGGCGGATTTGTTTGATTATCGGTGTGAAGACTTTGATATTGTTGGTTATGAGTCGCATCCGCATATTAAGGCTGCTGTTGCTGTTTAGGGTTGGGGGGTGATTCTGGCTGTTTCGCGATTTTAGCTATTTCCCAGGCGGCCTTTTCCGTCATATATCCTTCCGAAACGCCGCAGGAGCGGCTTTAAGGTTTCGGAAGGGTACCCGGACACAAAATAC
>NZCC01000060.1 GCA_002688175.1 Chromatiales bacterium | reverse complement strand
GGCAATTTACGGTCAATAAAGCTAGAGATAAGTTCTCACGCTTTTACCATAACAACTCATAACTTATTTAACAGTGGACTAGTACACGTCGGCGTAAATTCCTAACTACTTCTAATGCGTGAAACGTAAAACGTGAGAAACTGATAACGAACTTCTGCCACGATGGACTAGTAACCGCGTTAGCGCCTGGATTTAATCCGCCCGAAGGTTGTCGGCAACTTACCGAAGGCATCGACAGCAAGCAGTTGGTTCCAATCAAATTCCTCGCCACCTTTTTTGAGTTGGTTGACATCGTCAAAGGCGGTCCATCCCCCAGAATCTTTATCGTAGACCACAACGGTGGCCATTCTTCCTTTGAGTTTGGACACATCCCATTGCACGCGCCGTAGTGGCAACGTCTGGTTACCGATGCCGCCCGCAGCAGTCATCACCATTTCGCCGTCGATCTCAAGATTCACAGCGGTCGCGCCAAAGCCTGGCCCCTGCGGATCGATGGGATTCCACGGGCGCTCATTTCCACCGACCAGAAGGTCGATTGCATCACCGACAATCTCGAATTCAATTGAGCGGATCGACCCCTGTCTTGCGCTACCTTGAAAATCACCGGGCTCCTGGGCTCTTCCCTTACCGGTTTTGAGGAATGGGTCATTGACGCCTTGATATTTCTCAAAGCTCGAAGCCCACCAATCCCCTTCATGCTTAGATGGGTTTGCAGCCCTCGGCTCAACGATACCTCTCTCTTTTCGAGCAGTTGAATTATCACCGAAGGTGGGTTGATTCGGAAAAGCGGTATCGCGATCTCTCAGTGTCCAACCGGCGAGGTCGCCTGTTTCAAAATCGTGCGTGAAAATGACACCCAGCGGTGCAACATTAATCAGTGTCGGCAGATAGAAGACCGGCGTCGGCGTGACACCCGCCTCTGATTCGCCGGATAGCCTGCTGAGCCCTGGGTTGAATAGCATCAGACAAAGCACAGCAAGTCCTAAACCCGCGAATGTTGCAACCCCAACGTTAGCAACTATTTGTTTCATAGTTCAGACGGCACCTTAAATCAGGAGTGTGTTAAATCAAGAAAACATTGGCACATTCTATCATAGAACGAGCAAGTCTGTCAACCGGTTTCTTGGCCGATGGTGCGACGGAGGCATACATACGCGAAGGGCGAACCTGCTCTCTCTACAGATTTTGAGTGAAGCCGATCGTGTGAGTTAGTAGTAAAAGGTGTACGTAGGTCTGCTAAGGATGATACCCAGGATATTCCAACAGCTCCCGACCACGAAGTCGCCCAGCACCAGCCCAAGGAAAAGTGGGACAGCTTTACGATAGAGTCCGATCCCTCCATATTTCAGCAGAGCCCACTTGGCAACTGCACTGATGATGAATGCTGCCCAGAACCGGTGCATGTGAAGCGAAACGCCGTAGCCAAGCGGGTGGATGGGCCACCAGAAAAACCGGCTGCGGATGGCTGCCATCAGAAGCGTGAAGGAGAACCCGATTGTCATGACAGCGATGTGTGTTGTGTCTGCATCCCGCGGTGTCGTAAGCCAACTGTTGAGAAAGCGATAGGCACGTCCGCCAAAACTGTTGATCTGTCCGCCGATCTTGCCGGTATCCACGCCAAGCTTGAAAAACGTGTCCAACAGTAGCAGAATACACAGCGGCATTGCTACGACAATTAGCACCAGCATCCAACGCGATAACCCTTTGACATTAAGATTCCCGCGTTCTGCGAGCTTGAAGGCTTCGAGTTGATGGGGCATTGGGTGACTCCGATTATCCCGATTGAACCAGAAAAAGAGGGAAAACCACGTCAGATTCTGTGCCCCAATTCTTCGAGTGCCAAACAGACTGACAAGACTATGATGTGGTCCAATGTAAGTCGTTGAAATGATTGGAAAGCCAATCTCTGCACGGATGCGCGTCAGTGTGATGGCAATCGTCACGAAATGGGCGGCGAAAAACAGAACGGCAATCCACGCTGCCATCCCGCCTTGCATCGCAAATCCAACAAGGAATAGACCGCCGAACAAAACACCTAAAAAGGCCGTTCGATACCGCATTGGCTCTGTTTCATCTTCAGCAGATCTCCGGCCGAAGGCTTGCTGGAAAGCATGCGAAATATGCCGGCGCGTCCCCCAAAGCCCAAGCGTGCATATGCCTGCGTAAGCCCCAATTTTCTGTTCAAACCGGTAAGGAAAGCCGGGAATGTTTTCCAGGCCAGTTACGCTTCCGAGGAAACATTGCCCCTTGAATAAAAAGAAAAAGAGGAGGGTTGAATTGAGCAGATCCAATGGCATCAGGAAGCCGAGTCCGACGGCGAAAGGATAGATGACGATTGCCCCGGCCGCACACAGCAAGGCAGACCATGGCTTCTCGGTGAATAGTGCATTGAGGGGAATGTGCTTGTTCGGAAGGGCGGGTATAGACGGGTAAAAAAGGGCCAGCCCATTGATAAGACTGATTGACGCCGCAATGCCAAATCCCCACCACATCGGTTTACTCCGCAGAAAGGCATTTGTGTTGTAGGAGATCTGGTAGGGGAGTTCCACAATCGGGTATACTAAGCGTTCCTGTTCGACCCACCGTTTTCGGACGATGACGTTAATGCACTGCATCACAAAGAGCAGCACCCAGGTGAAGGTACCCCACCAAAATATCGGCTTCAGCCAGGCCCGAAGATAACGAAACTCGAAAATGGATTCATCGCCTTGATAAAAGGCGCGTACTACCTCTGGTTGGCTAATTGTCAACCAGTTCGGCAGATAACCCCAGAAGAGCTCCCGCCATTCATTTTCCGGAGAGGCGAACCAGAAGGCGTGAACGACAGTCGACACCAACGGGAGGAACATGTCATAGGACATGAACGACGCTGAGATCGACATGAAAACGTAAAGGGAGATTAACTCGCCGCCGGTCAAAGCATGCTTCGCAGCGAATCTTTTCAGAGGAAGATTAAGCAACACCAACACGAGGAGGATAAAGATGACGCTATAAAATGGTGACATCAGCGTCGGAGGTGGGCCAAAGGACGGAAGTGCCTCGCACTCAATATGCCATTTGTAGAGAAACGGCAGGAGAAGCAGCGCAATCAGGATTGCTCGCCAGGTGATTCGTTCCGGCTGGGTGGCAGAGGAGGAGAGAGTTTTCATACGTAATTGGCATGCGAATATGGCTCAGGGTTTTGCAGCTTACACTTGGCTGTGAGGGTTAATAATAGAACACATACGTTGGGGTGTCAAGGATAATACTCAATATATTCCAAAAACTCCCAACGACGAAATCCCCCAGTACCAACCCAAGGAACAGCGGGATGGCTCTACGATAGAGTCCGATACCCCCGTATTTCAGCAGACTCCATTTGGCAAGCGCACTCACGATGAACGCCGCCCAAAACAGATGTATGTGGAAAGAAACCCCGTAACCAAGCGGGTGGATCGGCCACCAGAACAGCCGGGTGCGGACCACTGCGAGCACAATCGTAACGAGAAACCCCGTTGTCATAGCGGCGATGTGTGCTGCATTCGGCTCTTGCGGTGTCGTGAGCCAACTGTCGAGGAAGCGATAGGCACGTCCGCCAAAGCTGTTAATCTGTGCCCCCACTTTGCCGGTATCTACACCAAGCCGGAAAAACGTCTCCAATATCATCAGGATACACAGCGGCATCGCGATGACCATCAGGGCCAGCATCCAGCGGGATAACCCTTTCGCCTCGAGATTTCCGCGTTCAGCGAGCTTAAACGCCTCGAGTTGATGCGGCATTGGATGACTCCGGTTGTCCCGATTGAACCAGAAGAAGAGGGAGAACCATGTCAGATTTTGGGAGCCGATTCGTCGGGTGCCCAACAGACTCACCAGGCTGTGGTGTGGACCAATGGAAGTGGTTGAATGAATCGGAAAACCGATCTGTGCACGGATGCGCGTCAGCGGGATGGCAATCGTTGCAAAGTGGGCGGCGAAAAACAGCACCCCAATCCACCCCGCCATCCCGCCTCGCATCGCGAACCCAACAAGGAATATGCCGCCGAACAGAATACCTAAAAAAGCCGTCCGATACCGCATCGGTTCTGTTTCATCTTCAGTTCCCTTCTGCCCGAGAGCGACTCGGGCCGCACGCCAAATTTGCTTGCGCGTGCCCCAGAGTGCGATAGCGCATATGCCTGTGTATGCTCCAATGTTCTGCTCAAACGGGTAAGGGAAACCGGGGATGTTTTCCATCCCAGTTATGATTGCAACAAAGTATTGCATTTTGTATAAAAAGAAAAAGATAATGCACGACACGAGCAGATCCAGGGGCATCAGGAAGCTAAGCCCAACAGCAAAGGGGTATATGATGATTGCGCTGCCTCCACGCAAAAAGGCTGTCCACGGCTTGTCAGTAAATAGTGAGTTTAAGGGGATGGACTTATTCGGAATGGCAGGAACAAATGGGAAGAATATGTTTAGTCCGTTGATGATACTGATTGACGCCGCGATGCCAAACCCCCACCACATTGCTCTGCTGCGCAGGAAGGGGGTCGTGTTGTAGGCGATCTCGTAAGGCAGTTCAACGATAGGATACACCAGGCGTTCTTGTTCCGTCCACCGTTTGCGGATGATGACATTGATGCACTGCATCACAAAGAGCAGAACGAAGGTGAAGGCAGACCACCAGAGTGTTGGCTTCACCCATCGGAGTAGATAGCGCGACTCAAAGATTGATTCGTCGCCACGATAAAAAGCATGTAACACGTCAGGGTCGCGCACTGTCAACCAGTCCGGCAGATAACCCCAAAAGAGCTCCCGCCACTCATTTTCTGGACTGGCGAAGTAGAAGGCATGAACGATGATTGAGACGAGCGGGAGGAACATGTCATAGGACATGAATGACAGGGTGATTGACATCAGGACATAAAGAGAGATCAACTCACCGCCCGTCAGGGCATGCTTTGCAGCAAATTTTTTCAGGAACAGATTGAGCAACGCAATTACGAGGAGGGCAAAGACGACACTGTAGAACGGCGCCATCAGGGTTGGAAAGGTATACCGAAGCGCCTCAACTTCGATATGCCATTTGTAGATGAGTGGCAGGAGCACCAGCGAAATCAGCACCATTCGCCAGGTGACTCGTTCCGGTTGGTTAGATGAGGATGAATGCTTTTGCATAGATGACCTAGTTACTAATGATTGGGGTGTGCATTATTCTGTGAGAGGAGCGTCCTCCTCAATTTGACACAGCGTTGAGTATATTGGGGAACGACCGGGGTTAGTAATAGAAAGTGTACGTCGGTTCGCCGGTGATGATATTCAGGATATTCCAAATGCTCCCGAACATGAAATCCCCCAGCACCATCCCCAGGAAAAATGGGACGGCCTTGCGGTAAAGTCCGATTCCCCCGTATTTTAGTATAGTCCATTTGGCAACCGCAGCGACAATGAACGCCGCCCAGAACGTGTATATGTGAAAAGCAACTCCGTAGCCGAGCGGGTGAATCGGCCACCAGAACAGCCGACCACGGATCGCTGCCAGTAGAATCGTAAAGGCGAACCCAATAGCTATAGCAATGATATGCGGTGTTTCCGCATCCTGCAGCGAAGTGAGCCACCCTTGTAGAAAGCGGTACGATCGCCCCCCAAAACTATTGATTTGTCCGCCAACCTTACCGGTGTCTACACCCAGCTTGTAAAATGTGTCCACCAGCATCAGGATGCACAACGGCATCGCCACGACAATGAGCACAAGCATCCAACGGGATAACCCCTTTGCGTCGAGATTTCCGCGTTCAGCGAGCTTAAACGCTTCGAGTTGATGCGGCATTGGATGACTCCGGTTGTCCCGATTGAACCAGAAGAAGAGGGAAAACCATGTGAGGTTTTGCCCCCCGATTCGTCGGCTGCCAAACAGGCTGACCAGGCTGTGGTGCGGTCCAATGAAGGTGGTATTATGGATCGAAAGGCCTATCTGCGCACGAACGCGTGTGACGGCAATAGCGATTGTCAGGAAGTGAGCAACAAAAAACAGCACAGCCATCCACAGCGCCATCCCCCCTCGCATCGCAAACCCGATGAGGAATATTCCGCCAAACACGATGCCTAAAAAAGCGGCGCGATATGACATCGGCTCTGTCTGATCTTCGGCCGGTCTCCGCCCGATGGCACCCAGGAAAGCCCGCCAAATCTGGCGGCGCGTTCCCCAAAGCACAATAACAGATACCCCTGTATACGCTCCAATGTTCTGTTCATAGGGGTAAGGGAAGCCGGGCAGCTTTTCCAGCCCTGTTAGGATTCCGACGAAGGCTTGCATCTTGTATAAAAAGAAGAATAGGATGCACGACATCAGTAGATCTAGCGGCATCAGAAAGCTCAGTCCGACGGCAAAAGGATATACGATAATCGAACCGCCTCCTGTTAAAAAGGCAGTCCACGGCTTTTCGGAAAAGAAGGTGTTTAGCGGGATGTACTTATTCGGGATGACAGGGATAGCTGGAAGAAAAACGTGTAGTCCGTTGAGGAGACTGATTGACCCCGCAACAGCAAATCCCCACCACATCGTTCTGTTGCTCAGGAAGGTGTTCGTGTTGTAGGCGATCTGGTAGGGGAGCTCGACGATGGGATAGACGAGGCGTTCCTGTTCAGCCCACTGTTTTCGGATGAGGACGTTGATACAATGCATCACAAAAAGCAGGACAAAGGTAAAGGCACACCACCAGAGTGTTGGCTTCACCCAGGGGAGGAAGTAGCGCGACTCGAAGATCGATTCGTCGCCCTGATAAAAGGCGCGTACTACCTCCGGATCGTTAATTGTCAACCAATCGGGCAGATAACCCCAGAAGAGATCGCGCCACTCATTTTCCGGACTGGCGAAATAGAAGGCATGAACGATGATGGAAACGAGGGGCAGGAACATGTCATAGGACATGAACAAGAGAGTGATCGACATGAAAACATAAAGAGAAATTAACTCTCCGCTCGTAAATGCATACTTCTCAGCGAATTTTTTTAGAAGCAGGTTGAGTATCGCAAGCACAAAGAGAACGAAGACGACACTGTAAAAGGGTGCCATCAGTGTTGGAAAGGTGTACCGAATCGCCTCGCACTGGATATGCCATTTGTAGATAAGGGGCAGGAGAATTAGCGTGATCAGAACTGGGCGCCAAGTGACGCGCTCGGGTTGGGAGGGGGATTTTGGGGTATTCATGTGGTCTTATTTTACATTGTCAAGTCACAGCCGTCAATAAGAAAAGCTGACTCCTAATGCGAGCCAGCTTGTGACCGCTGCATAGCGGAACCCCTGAATTTGACGCGGACCTCAGCATCGGATCCAGTCAGATTGCGGGTTCGACCCCAGCTTGACATCCGCCTCAAACCCGCACCCGGCTTGACACGTTGTCGGACGCGATTTTTTGAAAATCTGCCACCGGTTCGCATTTTTTGACCAACCACCACGCCTGCCCCGATAGATCGGGGACACGAAGTCACCAAGCTTCTGAGTCCCACGTAGCGGGGAGCCGCTAAAACAGCACCTTTGTGCCTTCGTGCCTTTGTGGTGAAGATGATTTGTGGCAAATTTATGGAGTGGTGAAAGGGTTCAAACCCGCGTCAATACTGGATCGTATTCGCAACGGTTTCGCCAGCTTCTGTAACATCAATTGACAGACGCTTGAAGGTTATTGAGGCTGTCCTACTCTACGAATGAGCCCTCCTTTTGTGCCCGCTCATAGAGAGCAGCGAACTCGGGCGAACCGTCATCCTCCAAAAGCTCCAGCTTGAGTCCCCGGATGGTTCCTTCCTCGCGGGCCGTCAGTCGGCTCACCGAAGGGAAGGAAGGCGTATAGATTTTGTGACCCCCCGGCATGTGAAGGATACCCACATGTCTGAGGACGGTCGTCGGTTCATTGGCGGCTACCCGTGCGAGCACATCTTCGTCTACCTCGATACCCAAACCCGGCCCTTCAGGGACAGGCGAGAAACCCTCAATGACCGGAATTCGTTCCTTCGTGATGTCCTCCTCGTACTGATCGTCAAGGTTGATGGAGTGTCCAGTTGCGGTGGGCAAGACCGCTGCCATATGCAGCGCCAATGCTTTGGTGAGCGTACCTCCGGTCAGTTGTATCACTGTCTGGATGTTTGCGAGTCCGTAAGCCGCGCCTCTAGCCAGGCTATCACCGATTCCGCTTTCCCCAATCATGTAGGCGTCGGCGAGGCCGTGGATGACTTCCTGAAGACCACCGAGTTGTGGCACATGCATAATGATCGGCATCCGTGTCCGTTCACGCAGCCTCCGCCAGCCATCAATGTCGTGCCGCACAAGTGGGTCTTCGATGTAGCCAACAATGGGATGATTCCTCTCCAATTCACTGATAAGGGGGAGAGCGGACGCCAAGGTACGGTTGCTGTTGAAGTCGTAGTGTATTTTAAAGCCTTCCGGTGCCACTTCTTCAGCCGCGCGTGTCTGCTGTAACACGTCGTAGTATTCACAGGTGTGCATCTTAAAGATGGTATAGCCCTGATTCACAGCCCGGCGGATTTCATCGCGGAAATCTTCCGGGGAAGCCGGACGGGTCCAAGCCGCGACCGACACCGCATCGCGCACCTTTCGTCCCATAAGCTTGTAGGCGGGCACGTCGAGGTATTTGCCCATGACATCATAGAGAGCACCACACAAGCCAATATTCAAATTGTTGTTGATGAAGTCAAACGGGTTCCGGCCGATGAGTGGCTCCACGCTGGATCGATCGGGCGGAGAGCAGCGATAGTCGCCGTAGCCTACCAGGCCGTTGTCTGTATGGACTTTGAAAACCGTGCGGTGATTTATGCCACCGAATCGGGCTTTGTGCAGCTCGTTGCGTGCGGGGAGGCGTGGGTAAATTGGAATGGTCTCAATATCGGTAATCTTCATGATACGCTCCTATTGCAAAGGTCAATCGATTTGAAACGAAGAATTGCAGCGTCGAAAAACTAAGTATACCTGATTTCCATTTGCATTGACAATGTTAATAACCAATGGTGCTAGTTTGGAACTTGGGATGTCGATAGAGAAAATAGGTAAG
>NZCC01000059.1 GCA_002688175.1 Chromatiales bacterium | reverse complement strand
GTTTCATCTCAACTCCTCACGTTAGGATGAACAAAAACTCTCCTTTAAACCAGTGCTATATCTGTTCCATAGGTGCTGACGGGGTACACTGTTGCGCCAACACATCCCCGGCAGCCACAGAAGCACCGGATACAAATTCCAGATCGGTGATCATGCCGGCTTCGCGTGCCGTAATATCAACCCCCTGGCTCGCACGCAGCGTACCAACGGAATTAATGACCGGTGACCAGGTTTCGGTCGTGGCAATCGTGGTCGAGACGGTAACCGGCGGCATTTCCATGCCACTCATCATTAAACCTGCCTGGTAAGCAGTCCAGGCTTTCCAGCCGAACAC
Source organism: Chromatiales bacterium (assembly GCA_002688175.1). Taxonomy (GTDB): domain Bacteria; phylum Pseudomonadota; class Gammaproteobacteria; order Steroidobacterales; genus SMWD01. The sequence goes on along the minus strand of NZCC01000059.1, from coordinate 50,088 downwards.
ACCGCCGAAAAAAATGCCGACGGCAAGGGGCATGAGAATCATTCGTTTGATCATGGACTGGATTATAAAGAAGCGCTCGCAGCGCTACAGATTCCTCTTAATAGTCAGGGTTTAGCTTATGATGAATTCCCCTTTCAGGGAATACCCAGGATCCTGAGCTCAGCAAGGACAGCCTCAGCCACCAGCGCATGGCCGAACTGATTCCAGTGCCCATCAGTAACGTAATACAAATCTGGGCGCACTTGCCGATCAGGGGTTCTTAGCATTGGAATATCGTTGTCCTTCAAGCGGCGCTCTATTTCCGTCAATCGTTCGCCGTGAATACCAACCACGATAGCCAGCATTGGCCAGCCCGCCGCGGAACAAATTGCGATAACTTCGTCGAGAATTCGATAGGTCAATTGATCACTGTGATCAGACAAGCTATCGATGGCATCTGAATTAGACAACAATGATGAATTTTGCGGCCCCTGCGTCAAGTAAATTTGATAAATCAACCCAAGAAGATGCGAGTCGGCCAGACCCGGGATCGAGTCAACAACATTTTGCAATACCCGAATCGGTCGAATCGACGGCACCGGTAATTCGATCAACTTCTGATTCGGGGTTAATTCGAATAGCCTTTCATTTTTATTATCCTGAAAATCATTACTCATCAACTGCAATACGACAGCCCGGGGCTCGTAAGCCTCGCCTTCGGCCCTCAGAAATTTAATCCATCGTCCGTTGCCATTGGCTCCCATGCCTGTATTGACCACCGGAATAACCGGATCGTGTTCAGCCAATGCGGCACGAACGAGTGCGGGAAATTCCTCTCCATCGCTGACGCCGTAACCCATCGTAAATGAGTCTCCGAGAAACAGAATCGGTCGATCCGGGAAACCTTCAGGCCCTCGAAACGCATAGGAATTTGTCGAGAAACTGATTGTGAATTCCGGCGTAATGCGCGTCGTTGTATAATTTCTTTTAAGTCTCTTGCCATAGATCGGATCGTAAATGGTAAATGATGAACCTACCATACGGACCGGAACAAACATGCGAACCGCAACCTCGGCGAGAACAAATGCCAGCAGCAATCCCCCCAGAAACAACAGAATATTTAGCCCTTTCAACAACACCGCACTCGCAAGAAATTACGTACCCAGTATGCACGAATCAAATGACTATTAGCCATCGTGCCAGCGATACAATGGGCAGGCTGAACTGAACAAGCCTGTTTATGGAATATATGATTTTCCCCCTCCCTACTCAAAGACCCCGAAACTGCGATAATATCTGCGCCTGAAGAATTCCATAAGAAGTTGCCAGTAGCCACTCCAGACCATGAGGTACCTATCGATGTTCCGGACCCGCACACACTCTATGGCCAGCCTCGTCACTGCCTGCCTGTGTGCCATCCTGACCTGCACAACGTGGGCCGATCAGGCTGTCCTGCACATGGAAATCGGCGATCCGACACGTAAAGACAAGGAAGTGGAACTCAGGCTTGACGGCATCACGGACACCAGTACGGGCGACATTATCACCCTCCGGCAACTGGCTGAACGACTGGCCGATATCGGGCTGTTGTTCGTAGGCGAGACGCATACCAATCTCGATTTTCATGATGCGCAATTAAAGGTAATCCAGGAACTGCATCGCGCCGGCCGCGAGGTCATGATCGGGCTGGAAATGTTTCCTTATCCCCAACAGCCCTTACTGGATGACTGGATCGATGGCCTGTATACCGAGCAGGGCTTCGTTGAACTGGCCGAGTGGTACACCTACTGGGGTTACCGCTGGGAGTACTACCGGGATATTTTCCTGTTTGCGCGCGACAACGACATCCGCATGTACGGCATCAACTCTCCACGCGAGGTGGTGAAAGCAGTACGGAAAAATGATTTCAAAGACCTGTCACCCGAAGATGCCAAACATTTTTTACATGAAGTGCAACCGGTCACCGATGATCAGCGACGCATGTTCAAGGGATTTTTCGAGGCCGACGATGCGCTGCACATGAATGAGGAGGCGATGGAAGGCATGCTGCGAGCACAGACTACGTGGGACGCGACGATGGGCTGGAACTCGCTGCAGGCATTGCAGGATCATGGTGGTGAGGATGCCATCATGGTCGTGTTGATCGGTTCGGGTCACGTGACCTATGGGCTGGGCGCCGAACGGCAGACTGCACCGTACTACGACGGCAAGATCGCATCAGTTATTCCGCTGGAAATCATGGACGATGAAGACCAGCCGGTCAAAACCGTGCAGGCAAGCTATGCCAATTTCGTCTGGGGGTTACCCAGCCCGCTGGACACCGTGTACCCCACCCTGGGGATTTCGTTGATGGGCAAGCTCGGAAACCAGCCAACCAGACTCATCCAGGTCGGCGAGGGATCCGTGGCTGAACGTGCCGGGCTCATCGTGGGCGATGTGCTATTGCGTATCAATGACCAACCTATCGATTCTGCTGCTACATTGCGCCTCATCTTTGCACCGACCCGCTGGGGCGACGTACTCACGGCACTTATAGAACGCGGCGGCCAGGAACAAGAACTGGAAATACCAATCCGCAGAAATACGGCTGACCAACCAGGATATTAAGTATGAACAAGATCATTGGAAATATTGTTATCTGGTTGCGGGCTACGCCGTTACTGTTCCTGACCGCGGCCACCTGGGCTGACACGCCGCATGCAAATTTTGCGCTTGACACCCGCATCGATCCGGTAACACACAAATTGGAAATACAAGCTGATATCGTGCTGCCGGAAATCTATGCCGGTAAAACTCTGGAATTCCTGCTGACCGACGCAGTCGAAATCACCAGTGCCCAGCCAGCAGTGCAGCGATTACCTTTTGATATCAACGAAGATGACAATAAAGGATTTACCGGCATCAACGGTTCCAGTGTCGAGCTGACCGATAGCGGGCATATCGCTCGTTACCAGGTGCAACTACCGGCCAACAGCACCACGTTACACATTGCTTATCAGGGCACCATCAATTTCGCACTTGGCGATGAAAAGGAACAGTACACGCGGGGTTTCCGCAGCACGGCAGGCATTATCGGCGAAGAAGGGATCTATCTTGCCGGCAGCTCCCTCTGGTATCCATACTTCAGCAATGACCTCGTTAACTTTACGCTGTCCACCAATGTGCCCGCAGGCTGGCACCTGATCAGCCAGGGCAACGGCACATCCCGGGATGAACAGGGCATGGCCCACTGGGACTCCGGCGGCGCCGTGGATGAAATCTACCTGGTCGGCGGGCCGCTGATCCAGTACTCGGAACCGGCCGGCGCCGTATCCGCAGAGGTCTATCTGCACGAACCCGATGATGCGCTGGCAAAAAAATATCTGACCGCTACCGCCCAGTATCTGGAGATGTACCGCAACCTGATCGGCCCCTACCCTTACGGTAAATTTGCCCTGGTTGAGAATTTCTGGGAGACGGGCTACGGCATGCCCACTTTCACGCTCCTCGGCCCCCAGATCATCCGCTTCCCGTTCATCCTGACTTCGTCATACCCGCACGAAATCCTGCACAACTGGTGGGGCAACTCGGTATTCGTCGACTACGAAAGCGGCAACTGGTGTGAAGGCCTGACCGCATACATGGCAGACCATCTGATACAGGAACAATATGGCCGTGGCGCTCCCTACCGGCGCGATACACTGAAAAAATACCGGGACTTCGTCAAGGAAGACCGTGATTTTCCGTTAACGGAATTCCGCTCTCGCCACAGTGCCGCGACAGAAGCGATTGGTTACGGTAAAACGCTGATGGGTTTTCACATGCTCCGCCTGCAGATCGGAGACGAACTGTTCAAGCAGGGGCTCGCTCGCTTCTACCGGAACAACCGCGGCCGACAAGCCAGTTTTGCCGATATCCGTACCGATCTTGAAGCCGTCAGCAACCAGGACTTCGGAACCTTTTTCGAACAATGGGTTGAGTGGACCGGCGCAGCCAACCTGGTAGTTCGCGACGTCAGGGTACGGCAGTCGGCTGGTGAATACACAGTCAATGGCAATCTGATACAGACTCAGGATGGTCAGGCTTACCAGCTTACTGTTCCGGTCAACATTACAACCGTCAACGGTCTTGAGACGTCAACGATCAACCTGTCCGATAAATCAACCGCATTCGAGATCACCACCACGGCCGAACCCCTGTTACTGGAAGTGGACCCGGAGTTTGACCTGTTTCGTCTGCTGGATCCGCGCGAGACTGCACCTTCAATCGGTCAGATCTTCGGCGAACCGGAGATCATCGCGGTACTGCCCACCAGGGGCGATGCGGAACTGCTGGCTGGTTACCGACAACTGGCTGAAGGCTGGCAAAGCGACTCACACTCGATCACGATCGTGTCGGACACGGACATTGACAAGATTCCAGCGACTAAAGCAGTCTGGCTGTTTGGCAAGGAGAATCGCCTGGCTCGTACGCTATTTGGCTCGGACCCATCATTGGCGCTCACCGAAACAGCCGTCATACCACAAGGCCAGGAGATTCCGCTACAGGATCACTCAGCGGTACTCGTCAAGCGCCATCCGGACAATGCGAGCAAGGCCATCGGCTGGATTATCGTTGACCCGAGCGAGGCACTCCCGGGCCTGGGCGGCAAACTGCCCCACTACGGCAAATACTCTTACCTCGGCTTCGCCGGCGAAGAACCCGCCAACCGCGTCAAGGGCGAATGGGTAGCCACCGACTCGCCGCTCCGTGTAGACCTGCGCGCCGATGACCTGCAGGGAAACGTGGCCGTTCAGGGTGCCGTTCCTCCGCCGCGCAAAGCACTGGCCGAAATTCCGCCGGTATTCTCCCGTGAACGTCTGCTGGAACATATTCAGTACCTGGCATCTGACGAATTGGAAGGACGTGGCCTCGGTACGCCGGGTCTTGCAAAAGCCGCCGACTACATCGCCGACCAATTCAAGGCTGCCGGACTGGCCCCGGCCGGCGACGATGATGGTTATCGACAGGTCTTCCCGGTCGCGGAAGGTGAAGACGGCAAACCGCACGACGTCGCTAACATCGTCGGCATCATCCCGGGCCGTAACCCGGCCTATGCCGGACAAGCCGTACTGGTCACCGCACATTATGATCACCTCGGTCATGGCTGGCCCGATGCGCGTGCCGAGGACAAGGGCAAGATCTATAACGGCGCTGACGACAATGCCAGCGGGGTTGCCATCATGATTGAACTGGCAAAATTATTTGTGGCTGAGGCCGCACCGGAACGCAGCATTGTTTTTATCGCCTTCACTGGCGAGGAAGCCGGTTTGCTGGGTTCACGCTACTATGCAGAACATCCCGCGCCGGGCGCGCTTGACGGCATCATTGGCGTCGTCAATATGGACACCGTCGGCCAACTGGGCGCACAGAACATCTCCGTATTCGGCGCCGGCAGTGCCAGCGAATGGCCGCATGTATTTCGTGGCATCGGTTTCACGGCTGGGATCGGTTCCACGAGCATCACCGGTCACTTCGCCTCTTCAGACCATCAGGCTTTTATCGACAAAGGCGTACCGGCCGTACAGGTTTCAAGTGGCGCGAACCTGGATTATCACCGGCCGTCCGATACCGTGGACAAGATCGATAGTGCAGGCCTGATCAAGGTCGCAATGTTCGTCAAGGAAACCGTCACTTATCTCACCGGCCGCCCTGAAATGCTGACGATTACCATCGACGGAACTCAGGCAACACCCAAACCTGCCGAGTCCGGCACTGCCGGAAAACGCCGGGCATCCGTCGGCACGGTGCCCGATTTTGCCTTCCAGGGACCGGGCGTACTGGTCAGCGCCGTCGTACCGGGGTCGCCGGCTGTTGCGGCCGGTATTGTGGCTGGCGACGTATTGATCAGCCTGGCCGGAACTACGATCGAGAATCTGCAAAGCTATACTGATGTACTGAAATCACTATCACCCGGTGATACGGTTGCGGGCGTGGTGCAGCGGGATGGGGAAAGCATCGATATCGAGGTGACCGTGACGGCGCGGTAAAAGCGTCGGGCGTCTGACTCACAACTTATAGGCGGCGAGCAGGTAATTCATACCGCTCATTCTGCCTTTGAAGCCATAGCGTTCACCGAACACCGCGGAGACCTCCGCCGGCGTGTACGCCGCCTGAAATGACATCAGCGTCAGGAATCGCCGCGCTTTCTTACCTTTGGTATACCCCTGTCGCCGCAACTTGTTGTTTCTGACCTTCTCCGGAAGCTGCCGCACACTATTCAGGTACCGCAACTCCTTTTCCGCAAAGTGGCTGTAAATGTTTTCCCTGTTCAGGTCGCTCAACAGGAATACACCCTTGTCATCAAGTGTCTGCATAACCTGGGCAATGGCGGAATTCAGGCTCGGAAAATGGTGCATCGCGCCGACGCACGTGATCATGTCGATACCCTGAAACATCTGGCTGAGAACGTCCACGCTGCTGACCCGGTAACTCAGATTATCGGCCTTTGGCTGATAATGCGCTTTCGCATGGGCGATGGATTCTTCGCTGAAGTCCACGCCAATGACAGTTGCATTGGGATTCTTCCGTGCCAGCAGGAAGGGCAAGGTACCGACACCGCAACCGATGTCCAGCGCCGTCCCGCTACCTCCGGAAAAAAATCAAGGCCGGTCAGCGGAACCATCCCGGCCGCCGTTTCAAGCTCCGCAATCATTGTTTCAAGCTCAGCCGGATGCTCGATCTCTGCCTGCCGATATTCGGCATCGAATTCGTCCAGCGGTAATTCTGGCATTCTCGGGATGACTGGGTTGTTCATGCCTTGCTACTATTTTGTATCGTTCGGTTCCGGTGGGAATAAAATTTTTATTCCCAATTTAGCTAATTCTGTAACGATCGCTTCACGCCCTTCGGCATACCTCTCGGGAGATTCATGGCGCAACAAAACGTCATCAGCCTCGACATCATGCGTTAATCTGTGGGTGTGGTTCCAGAAGCACTCCATCTCAATGCGGCGCAGGAATCCAAAATGGTCGTGCGCATAGAACAACCAGTTGTCGCAAAACATGGATTTAAATACCGGCGGATACAGGTAGCCAAAGTGCTTATAGACCGCCCTGGAAATCACAGGATGAAACACGCAGTCCGGAAATCCTCTTTCATCAGGCAGGTGCAGACTGAAAAACCGGGCATTGCCAGCCAGCGACACCAGTTTTTGATCCCAGTTGTCCGGTGGCAGCAAATCATCCGAAACCTGCACAAACATGTCACCGCTTGCCTTTCCGGCAGCCAGGTTCCAACCGGTAACACAATCGCGTCTGCCGGAATTGACGTAGGATTCCATATTGGCGAAATGCCCGGCAAAAGGGTCGTCGGTAACCAGCACGACCTCAATATTCTCCCAGTCAAACGCCCTTTCCTGCCACTTTTCCAGGACACTCAGGATCACATGCGGCCTGGCAGAGGTATACAACAAACTAATTTTCATAAGAAGACAACGGCACCGATGGTAACCGGGTAAAGCGCCGCCCTTACTCTAATCATCAATTTCCGGCTTGGCGTTGAGGGAAAATGAATCGTGCCGGACCTGCGCCAAGCCGGCATCTTCCCAGCCGTACCGATAGGTACCGATATGCCACAAACGGATGGTTGTGTCGGCATGGACCTTGAACCCACTCTGCCTGGCCCTTTCGCAAAACGAAAAGTCCTCGGCCAGATACCAATGACCGTCGTCGGCCGGCCGCACCATGGGCTCGAAAAACGGAATCATTGGCCGATCAAATCGTTCATTGCAAACCGGCAGTTTGAGCTTCTGCTGAATCGCCGCATACACCTCACGACGTATCAGTAAAAAGCCTGTGCCGGCATACAGAATTTCCAACAGGCCGCCCTGATCACCGAACGTGACGCGCTGCATTCCCGGCGCGAATTCGCACGCGAAGGCCCGCTTTGCTTTCTGCGGATAGATGCCGCATACGATCGGCAGACGATGCCGCCGAAGTTTCTCTATATCATCGGGATGAAAGCTGATGTCGGAATCGATCCATAACGTTTCTTCGAAGCCGTGAACCAGTGCGTCGGTTGCCATCTGATTTCGTGCCTGATCGATGGCTGCATAGCCACCGACCCTCCTGACCTGGTATCCCCGGCGCTCAAGTTCCTTCAGAGCCTCATCACACTCCTGGTGAATAGAACCGATGAACGGCACCAGCACGACGCACCTGCGGGGATCTAAGGGATCCTGATAGCGTGACGTTGGGGAGTTGGTTGCCTCGACAGGCGGCGGTACCTGCCGTGCTTGCTGACCGGTCACGACGACCTGCTGGTCACGATCGATGCCGACAAAATCGAGAATCTGGCGAACACCATCCGGACTGGTGAGCTTGTTGACGTCAAACACAATGACGTTGTCCGGGTATTGGCGCGCGAGTTCAGCGGCACACTCGTAGTACTCATCCCAATACCTCGCGATCCCCTCGGCCCGATCCTGAGTCTCATACTGGGGAAAGGTCTGTGTTTGCAGCGGATCGTGATAGCAGTTCGCCCCCGGTGTCTGCGCCCAGTGGTTGATCGACAGCGGGCCAGTCTCGTTCAGAACCTGGCTGAATGCCCTGACGACTTCATCCCGATCGCGTTGCAGGCAGATGACCCGAACGCCCGGCTCGCTTTCAATAGCCTCTTCTACATACGGCAAATAAAACGCTGCCACATCACCGACCAGCTGCTCCGCTCCCAGCGATTTCCAGCGCGTGATCCGTTCTTTGATTCCCGGGGATCCGGCCCGGCGTTCCCATGGCAGTAGCGGTGATTGTTCCAGCGTTATTCGTGACGATGGCTGCCGGCCCAGTATTTCTTTCAGCAGATCCAGCCCGCACTGACCGGCGCCCATGCCCAAAACAACCTGGCGTTTTGTCGAAACCACATCGGCACCGTCCATCTAGAGCGTCGCCAGTGCCTCGCGGGCTTCATCGATGCCGACGAAATCCGTACCGGCAGATTGAATCGCTTTTTCCAGCGCCTGCTTCGCACCGACCCGATTACCGGTAGCGAGATAAGCCATGCCAAGGTGGTAACTCACCACCGGGATATCTGTCAGTGCTGCCGCCGCCCGCTCCAGGTAATGGATAGCGCGTTCGCTATCACCGCCCCGGTAATAAACCCAGCCGACCGTATCCATGACCGCCGGGTCGTCTGTATCGGCGAGATCGTTGCCCAGTTGCACCGCACGTTGCAGGCTCGCCGGATCCTGATAACGTTGTTCAACCAATAATAACGCCAGGTTGTTCGCGATCTGCCAACTCCCCGGGAGCGAAATAAACAACTCCTCGTAAAGTTCGATAAGGTCATCGACCCGCCCCAGTTGCTGATACTCATCGGCCAGCAAACTGCCGAGTAACAGGCTGGCAGGCACCGCAGTCAACCCTCGGCGGTAGGCAGCAATGCGTTTCATCGTGTCATCGAGGTAGAGTGAAGCCACGGCAACATAGCCAGAGACCAGTTTTGGATGATCTTCGATGACCTGCTCAAACACCTGCAACGCTTCGGAGCTTTGCCCCCGATCCATCAGCGCACCACCGAACACCAGGAGTATCCCGGGGCGCTCCGGGTATTTGGCCGCACTCCGGCGCAACAAAGTGATCGTCTCATCCTTCTTGCCCTGCGCATTCAGTACCCGTGCCAGTCCCTGCAGAATCGATACACTCTCCGGGCTCTTCTCGAGGGCGCGAGAAAAGGCTTCGGCGGCTTCCGCATAACGCTGCTGACTCTCAAGTACCTGACCGAGCATCCAGGTGCCGGTGCCATTCGGATCCGCACCGGCTACATAGCGCCGGGCCTCTGCTTCAGCGGCCTGCCAGTTTTCACGGATTACGTGCAGTTCGATCATCAGAACGCCCACTTCCATACTGCCGGAGCCGTCCTCGGTCAAGCGCACGAGAAGCGCTTCCGCCTCATCGAAATCATCCGCTCGCAACATCACCGTAACGAGTTCACGGACCGCAGCCACGTGACCGGGATTCAGCTCCAGTAGTCGCCGGTATGCATCCTTACCCAAAATGACATTGCCGGCGGCAATTTCGCTGCGTGCCAACAGCAGCAACGCGCGTTGATTGTTCGCCTCTTTGCGCAGCAAGATACGCAGATCAGCGATTGCATCATCGTAGCGCTGCTGGGTAAAGAACAGACCGGCACGCATTAACAATGCGTGAGGATAAGCTGGATCATCCGCCAGGATGCTCATCACCTGCTCCTCAGCACCATTCGGATCGCCGCTTCTCACGCGCTCTGCGGCGAGCTTGGTACGGGCCAAGAGGCCGAGCGCGGACAACGGATCAAGCGCCGCCGCCGCCGCATAAATCGTTACAGCCGCATCGCTCTGGTCATTTTCAAGATAGCGGTCACCGAGGACAATTTTCAGTTGCTGGTTCTCCGGATCGGCGTCAATAAAAGCCTGCAATGCTTCCGTTGCTGCTTCCGGCGTTCGCGCCTCGGCCAGAAACCGTACGACATCGAGCCTCGCTCCGGCATCCCCGCTGGCCGCCGCAGCAATATCGCGCAACATATCTTCAGCTTTATCCAATTCACCCTGATCCCTGTAGAAACGGGCAAGCCGGGCCTGGTGTTTCGAATCATCTGCCTCGGCAGCCCCGATCATCGCCAATAGCGCCTGTTCGAGGCCCTGAGTACGCTCGTGCCGTGCCAGGACATCCAGTTGCAGTTCACGAAGCGGTCGGGCCTCGTCACCGGGCAACCTGCGAATGGCTTCGTCCAGCAGGCCCAGGGCCCGGTCCGGATCGTTGGCCTGCAACGCCGCAACCTTCATGCCGATGGCTTCCACATGGGCAGGATCGATGCCCAGCAGTTTATCCAGTTCAGCCAGCCCCCGGTCGGAATCGCCCTGCTGCAACCACAGCCGGGCACTCAGCAGCAAGACGCCGGGGTCATCCGGGGCCAGCTTCTGGGCCACCGTGAGCTGTTCAATCGCCTGGTCATTGAGTCGGGCAAAGGCATACAGCATGCCGAGTTTGACACGTGCCTCGACCATCTCCGGAGCCTCCGCCACGGTCACTTCCAGGTGTTTCACCAGCGCTCGGCCGTTGCCCTCTTGTTCGGCGATCAGGGCAAGCAGGTAACTGGTCCCGGCATTTTTCGGCTCAATCTGTGCGGCATTTTGTGCTTCAAGCTTGGCTCCCAGATAGTCGCCGTCAGCAAACAATTCCTGCGCCGTTGCCAGATACTCGGCAGCGCGTTGCTCCGGTGAACCGCATCCGGACAAAGAAAAAACAATACAGGAAAGAGCCAGTGAAATTATCAGCCGCATGTGGAGTGTCTCTGTTCAGTAATTTGCAGGTCCCTGCCACGCATTCTCCCACAAAACAGCCGGACAAAAAAAACCCGCCCAAAAGGCGGGTTTTTCTTTCCGGGTTAAACCAGAATTGTTGTTTATTAAGCTACGCGGCGACGCGCCCAGCCAAGCAGGCCAAGAGCCGAACCGAACAGCCATACAGCAGCCGGTACCGGTACAACGGTGAACACCATTGCTTCACCACCACCAATACCAGGACTCTGGCTACCCACGGCAACGCCGTTGCCAATAATAAGCGTGGTGCCATCCCAGCTTTCCAGGCCGAAATCGTACGCAGTGATGTCGCGCGGGGCGCCAGCCGTCAACACGTCGTCACCGCCGATCGTCTGCGCTACAGCTGTGCCCGGGCCCCAGATCGTGGTGGAATCACTCATGGCGTTCACGCCAAGGTTATGGCCGCCGCAACCGCTGGCGCCAACTGAGGACAGGAACGTACCTTCAATACAGTCATACAACGCTGCACCTGCAGAGTTCGTACTGGTATCGATCATCAGATCAGTGATCTGATCATTGATAATCGTTGTCGCATAGATGCTGCTGCCAATACTACCGACCGTTGAATACAAACCAGTCGAGGTCAGCGCCATGCCATCCCAATAGAAAATTGCAGTTGAAGCAGGGTAAAGCCCAGATGTATGACTGCCATCAAAGATCAGCGAGCTGATCGTGCCGCTACCGGCCGTTTGATTGTGCGTAACAAGCACTACCTGCACCGCGTTGGCGGCCCATGATATCGCGAACAGCGCAATCGCAAAAATTACTTTCTTCATTCTAGCTAATCCTCCAATATCTTAATCCAGATAGGACGTACTTTGTGAGAGGTAGCAACCCGGCGATCTTCCCCTATGCCCCACTAAACTGAATTTAGTGATGCGACTAAAATTAAAGATCCTTGGCTTACCGACCCAAGCTCTCGCCTAGTGTGGCCTTTCCTTTTCTTGTACGAAATCAAGTATAAAGAGCCCAATCAGCCGGAGCAATACTCTTTTTGACATAATCACAAAATAATTGTTAGTGAACTGTCAAAAATAGCGCATGTCAACTGGCACCATTGATATCAAACCTAATAATAACCAGTAATATCAATGCTCTAGACATTTTATCATTGCTTTTTCGAAAATCATGGCCGGACTCCATCCGGGCGACCAGACTAATTTAAAGGGTCCCATATCGCTGCGGATGGCCCTGACCCACTCGATTGCCGATCCCCGGATGCGATTACAACGGGTGGCCCTGACTGATTTCCTCATCGGTGGCCTCTCTGACCTCATGGACGGTACCTTCAAAACACAGTGTCTTTCCGGCCAATGGATGATTACTGTCCAGCAAAACGTGCTCCTCAGTGATTTCCAGGACCACAAAATTTGTGACTTCACCGGTGGCTGAACCCGTACCCTGAACCTGCGCACCTGTCTGGAGCTGGCTCGGATCAGGGAATGTACTGAGTGGGAATGCCTGTATCAATTCGGGATTGGATTCACCGAAGCCGTCCTCAGGCGTCAAGGTTGCTCCGAAACTCTCGCCGACGGCCTTGCCTTCCAGTTCCCTCTCCAATCCGGGAACGATGCCGGCCGCGCCGTGCAGATAAATCAGCGGCGTACCTTCTTCCGATGCATCAAGCAGTGCGCCATGCTCATCGAGCAGCTTGAAATTGATGCTAACAACGCAATTATTTGTAATTTTCATAGTACGGTATTCCTTCTCAGACCAAACCGGAATGCTAATAAACTAGCCGGGTGTACTGCAACCCGATCATCCGCCCGGTGAAGATTCCAATTTCATGGGTTCAAGTCCGCCGCCCTCTAAATACACGCTGTCTGGTCTAAAAGCAGGGATTATCAAAGGTGTGTACAGACAGTAGCCGGCTGCAGAAACTGCGCGCATAGTCCCATTTTTCCGTTAAGCCGATCTGTATGGTAGATTCTGCAACGGATTCGACCTTGCCAGCATGAATATGTGCAATCAACATCCGTTCACCAGCAACAATGGGAATGATTTAAAGAGACCACTATGAACAATGATAAGCCATCACAGGCCAAGCGCCTAGATCGAACAGCATTTCTTGCACGTAGTGCACTGGCTGCTGGCTTGGCATTACTGTCGGCCTGTATCATTTACGGCTCAATGACCGATCAGGGTTGGCTGACGTGGCTTTTGGCGCGTGGCTGGCTGGTTACGTTCATCATTGTCATCATAGTGTTGACTGGCACATTTATATTTGCTTTGACACTGCCAAAAAATATCGCATGGCGATCATTACAGGGGCCCTTCGGCATGGAGTTTGGTGAAATTCTCGATCGGAAAAATTTTGGTACTGGCCGCGGCCAGGTGGGCGACCACGCTTATTTCGGACTGCGCTGCTTCGGCTCGCCGAGCGGACTTGAGGTCAGTAGAATTGTATCTTTCGTAAATCCGCCTCTTTACATACCCTGGTCTGCGATGGCCAAGATTGATACATTTCCAAACCTGCTGACGGGGCGCAAGGATTTCGAAACCGACATGCAGGCGCAGATCGTTTTGCGCGATCAGTCGGAATTAACGATTGAGTTACCGTGGCTGACCGAGTACCGCCAACTCCTGCCGAAGTCGGTTAAGTACCGCGCGATCAAGCTGTCAAAGAAATAGAAATTGCGGGCACAAAGGCTGCAACCAGCTGTTATGGCTCGCCGCCCGAAGCAGGCTTGGATCGATTGGCCTTCTCAATCATGGCCGCATATCGTGCCTCGAAATCGAATAGCTGCAGATTAACCGGCGGGAATCCGCCTCTTGCTGCCATGTTATCCACCGATTCGCGCAGAAACGGGTAAATCAAATTGGGCGCTTCAATCGCCAGTGCCCGGCTCAGCGATTCGGGTTCCAGGTCAGGAACTTTGAAAACACCTGCCTGCTGTGCCTCGATCAGAAAAGCCACACCGTTTTCCACCTTTGCATTAATCGTCGCAGTTAGAATGACTTCCCAGAGGTCTTCGGCCAGGCGAACGTTGCGCAACTGCAGATTTAACTCACAGTCCGGCTTCCAGGTACCGGCAAAAACATCCTGGCCCATGGGTGTTTCGAAAGACATATCCCTCAGGACAATACGTTCTATACTTAATTTTCTCGAGAATTGTTCGTCAGTCATATTTCAGGCTCTATATATTAACCAGGCACTCATGGAGGACAGCATAGCAATTTACTGTCATGTGACAACCCGATGGGTGGGGGAACTGTAAACCATGCTTCGCCTGATCGCGAGGTTCATTCCGGGGATGAGTTCTCGAAAACCCTTGCCCGCCCACCCGGAAATTACGCGGGCACGTCGACTACTGCAGGCGGGTCAGCCAGACCAGGCACAGCAGATCTGCAACCAGGTACTCGCCACTGAACCGGGAAATGCCGGGGCTTACAATGTGCTGGGCGGAATCGCCGTCCAGCAAGGCAGACCGGAACTCGCGGTCGGCTATTTTTCAAAAGCGATAGAACTCGATTCGAGCCAGCCGAGTTTTCACCAGGGGCTGGGAATTGCCTACTGCAATCTCGGCCAACTGCCCGATGCTGTGCCATGTTTTCGACAGGCCATAGCGCTGGACCCGAAGGACCCGGCGGCCCATAGCAACCTCGGGAATTGCTTCCAGCAAGGTGGCGATCTGGCCGAGGCGACACGCAGTTACCGTAAAGCCATATCGGTAAACTCAACCTACCTGCCCGCATACCTCAATCTGGCAGGCATACTGGACCAGCAACGTGACCACAAAACTGCAGTCAAAACATATGAAAAAGCACTGCGGGCAGGGGCCGATACTCCGGAAAATCAGGCCAGCCTGGTTCTGCTGCACCACAGACTCGGTCTTGCGCTGAGGCAACTGGAGCAAACCGATGAAGCCATTGTCCATTACAATCAAGCGATTGCGAGACAACCGGATTTCGCACTGGCCCACAACAGTCTGGGTGGCGCACTGCTGGCTCGAAATGATCTGGATGCAGCTATGGATTGTTTCAGGAAAGCCCTGGAAATCGAGCCTGGCAACTCCAGGGTACATTCGAACCTTCTGTTGACCATGAACTATTTCTCAGGGGTAACACAGAAGCAACTCTACGAGGAGTCACTGAAGTTCGACTCACAACATGCCAGAGGGTTACTTCAGGGCCGGAAGCCGTTCCGCAATTCCAGGAATAAAAAGAAGGTGCTCCGGATTGGTTATCTATCACCTGATTTTCGCGAGCATTCCGTAGCATTTTTCACCCGAAAACTTCCGGGGCAGCATAACCGGGAAGCCGTCACAGTATACTGTTACGCCGATGTTGACAGGCCCGATGACCTGACCGGGCAATTTCAGACCCAGACCGATCACTGGCTGTCTATTACGGCGATGGAAAACGACGAAGTTGCGGCACGTATTCGGCAGGATGGGATCGATATTCTGATTGATCTTGCCGGGCATACGGCAAACAACCGGCTGCTGGTTTTTGCCCGCAAGCCGGCGCCCATCCAAGTTAGCTGGCTCGGGTATCCCAATACGACAGGAATAAAGGTGATGGACTATCGCCTGACGGATGCGGTGGCAGACCCGAACGGAGATGCCGACCCACTGCATGCCGAGAAACTGGTTCGGCTGGAGCATGGCTTTTTGTGCTACCAGAATGACGAATCAATCCCTGTAGTTTCACCACCACCCTGTCTGAAACAGGGGCATGTCACTTTTGGTTCATTCAACACTATTAAAAAGGTGACATCCGAGGTCGTACGGGTTTGGTCACAAATACTAACCGGTACTCCGGGGGCACGACTCATCATGAAGGCCAATGCGCTCGAGGATGAAACCACGAAAACGAGATTGCTACAGGCATTTGGCGAGAATGGCATTACCCGGGATCGCATCGATCTGGTCAACGCCACGCCACACAGAAAAGACCACATGAAAGTGTACTCCAAAGTTGACATAAGCCTTGATCCCTTTCCATACAATGGCACAACCACGACCTGTGAAGCATTGTGGATGGGCGTACCCGTCATATCATTGCGCGGCAACCGACACGCCGGACGGGTTGGCGCCAGCATCCACCATCACATTGGATTAACGGAACTGACCGTCGATAGCGAAGATGAATATGTTGCACTGGCGAAAAGACTCGCCGGTGACACCGAAAGACTGGTTACGCTGCGCAAAGCGCTGCGACCACAGATACGCGAATCGACGCTGATGAACCTGCCGCTGTTCACCGAAACACTTGAAGACGCCTACAGAAAAATGTGGGTCACATGGTGTAATGCCAAGCGCTAAGCTGACCGGCATTCAGGATAGGATGTATCATCCGCAAATTGAATGATCTGTATTTTGGGTGCTGTGTTGACTCGATATCCTCGAAGCCTGTTAACGATAATATCAGTCTGTTTTTTTCTTTCCGGATTTGCAGCCCTCCTTTATCAGACGGCCTGGCTGAGAGAGTTCTCGGTTGCGTTCGGCACCTCGGAGCTGGCCGTGGCCATGGTTCTGGCCGTATACATGGGCGGACTCGCACTCGGGGCTGCCGTAGCCGAACCCCTGGTTGGACGAATTTCCCGCCCGGTACTCGTATACGGACTGCTCGAAGCGGGTATTGCAGCGACGGCGTTGTGCGTACCGATGGCTCTGGACTGGGCCGGAACACTGTATGCCACAATCCTCGGTAATCAGCCGCTACCGCCGGATGCCCGGGGCCTGGGTCAGTCGCTGTTCTACCTGCTGGCCGGGTTTCTGATCCTGACGATTCCCACAGGGCTGATGGGCGCAACGCTACCGGTGCTGATGCGCTCGGTGGTCAGAGAGGATGACCAAATCGGCCCCCGAGTTGCCCTGCTCTATGGCATCAACACGGCCGGTGCCGTGGCCGGTGCGGTGATTGCCGGATTCTTTCTGCTGGGTTCCCTTGGACTCAGGGGAACGGTGTGGGTCGGCGTGGCGGTGAATGTACTTATATTTGTCATCGCGGCGATGGCGACGAAGCACTTCCCGGCGATGCACGCCATACCAAAACAGTCGGCATCCACTTCAGCTCCGACTTTTTTCGCTGACTGCCTGCAGCCATTATTGTCGACAACCCGGTCATGGCGCGAGTCACTGGCGCAACAGCCGGCATGGATATTACCGGTCATGCTGATCTCCGGGGCCAACACATTCATCTACGAGGTGCTGTGGACCCGCCTGCTAAGCCACGTAACAGGCAGCAGTATTTACGCGTTTGCCACGATGCTGGCTGCATTTCTGACCGGCATAGCGCTTGGCGGAGCAGCGGCGGGCCGCTTTGCCCGAACGCGCCGGCAGGCAGCAAACGCGTTCGTCGAAACCCAGGTTGCGATCGCTGCAATTTCCCTGCTGGTGTTTTTCTTTCTCGATGAACTATTGCCGCCGACAAAGGGGCTGCTCTCCAATGTGATACTGGCGGCCTCGGTGCTATTGCCACCCGCCATCTGTATCGGGCTGACGTTTCCCATGGCGGTACGCATCCTGAGTCCCGACGCGCCGTTGGCGGCGAAGTGCACGGCCCGCGTTTATGCCTGGAACACATCCGGAGCCATCATC
The DNA here is from genome assembly GCA_002688175.1 of Chromatiales bacterium. Taxonomy (GTDB): domain Bacteria; phylum Pseudomonadota; class Gammaproteobacteria; order Steroidobacterales; genus SMWD01. The sequence goes on along the minus strand of NZCC01000059.1, from coordinate 32,250 downwards.
GGTGCGATCGTCGCCGGCTTTTTCCTGATACCCGGCCTGGGATTCGAGGGAGCCATTCGCTTTGCCGTATTAGTGAACCTTGCCCTGGCCCTGGCCGTAGCAACCCTGGTGGCAACCCGTTCTCTGCCGCTGAAACTGGGTTTGCTAATGGGCACCCTCGGGATCGCATTGCTCGTGCATCCGAACCGCCCCGACACGATCATGCGCGGTTCCAGCGCATTGGTCAGCAGCAGCCAGTCAGGCAATGATCTGTATTTTGGTGTTGGCCGAAACAGCACGGTCCGGTTGACCGAGCTGTCCAATACTTATGGGCTGAGAAATAACGGACTACCCGAAGCACAAATATTCCCACGGGGTGCGCCACCTTACTTTGTTGGCTGGAACTGGCTGACTTCGCTGCCGGTGGCGGCCCGACCGGAAGCCGAGTCTATACTGATGGTTGGTCTCGGCGGCAGTCTGGCCCTCGAACACCTGCCGCCGACCATACGTGAAGTCCACGTCGTGGAACTCGAAGAAGAGATCATGATCGCGAATCAGTTGGTGGGTCCGCTGCGCAGGCAAGACCCGCTGGTTGACCCCCGCGTTTCCGTGGTCATCAATGACGCACGCAATGCTCTGCGGCTGACCAGTCGCGAGTACGACATTATTGTTTCACAGCCCTCACAACCCTGGACGCCGGGGGCGTCACACCTGTACACCACGGAGTTTGCCCGACTAGCCCGAGCTCATTTAACGCCCGATGGCGTACTGCTCCAGTGGATGAGCGCCAGCTTCCTGAACACTGACTTGCTGAGGACGCTGGCAGCAACCCTGACCAATGTGTTTGAGCATGTCCGCCTGTATAGTCCGGACGGGACCGAGCTGATGTTTATTGCATCGGCTGCGCCGCTGAATATAGAACAAACATTGTCCCGAGCGTTCAGTACACCGGAACTTGCCGAGCACTTGCCCGTGGTGGGTATCGCAGGCCGTGAAAATCTGCTGGCAGCACTGCTGCTGGACGAACCTGCCACCAGGGAATTTGCAGCAGGCGCACCTTTGAGCAGCGATGATCACAACCTGATGGCTACGCAGAGCCGTTATCTGCAGGACGGGATGTCTGTTCAGGATCTCGTCACGTCGATCGTCGATATCGACCCGTTAAGCAACCCGGACTTCTGGGCAGACCTGCAAACGACCGGGGAACCGATCGATTATCTCTATTTGTCGACACGTCTGATCAAACGAAAGGGCTTCATTTCCCGCCTCCCCGGTATGGCGGCAGCTATTCACGACAGTTCCCAGGCGCAACTTGTCGAATCGATTCATTCAATGGTTACCGGTAAATCAACCAGCGCGATGCAGCAGTTACGCAATATGCTGATCGCGGACCCGGATAATCAACAGGCTCGGTATGCACTGGTTTTCACTCAGCTCAATGCGGTCCTGACCGGAACCGGCTCCCGCGGCTTGCTGGCCGAGGCCACGGCACTGACCGGAGTACCGGCGGCACTATTAGCCGCATTGAGCCATGAGCGAGCCGGAGACTGGCCGGGGGTAGCTGCACTGGACGGCGCGTTGGCCGATGCCCGGATTCCCGATACCTGGTTTGCGGATGTCATCAGAATCCGTGCAGCATGGCGCCTTCAGCCGGGTATTGCTGATAAACAGACACTGGCCAGTGAAGCATTATTATTGATTGACAAACAATTCCCGCTGCAGTCGGAAATATCTCAATCTATTTTGATTATGCGCGCGACGGCGGCAGCAATTGTCGGCGACGCGCCGGCGGCGCTGGAATCCTCGGCGCAGGTTGCCCGACAGATCAGGCTGACTTTAAAACAGGCGCAAGCGGCCAGGCGCCAGTTGACCACCGGACAACGAAAGAAAATTGGGGCACCACTGGAAACAGTAGCCGCCTTGCTCGAGGCACACCCTGAATGGCGGCAAGAACCCAGGGGTTCCGCCGTCTTCACCTTTGTGGACGCAGTCAAAAATCAGGCTTTGGCGAAGTGATGATATGAATTCCCGAGTTGTCGATTTATTGAAGCAATCGCATCAATGTATGCAGTCCGGCCAACCAGAAGCCGCACAAAACAAATGTGAACAAATTCTTGCGCTGGAACCGGACAATCCGGCGGCCCATTTCGAACTGGGCAGGATTGCGCTCAAGCTGGATCAGCACGAAACGGCTATCGAGCGAATCTCACGGGCAATTGAATTTGATTCGGGCAACTGGGTTTTCCACAACGTCCTGGGAGAAGTGCACGTTCGACACGGAAACTGGCCCGCGGCAACCCGCTGCTTCCGACGGGCGGTGGCACTGGATCCTGATGACCCGGCGGCCTACATTAATCTTGGTGGAGTTCTGATTCGGCAACACGAACTCCCTGCTGCGGCCAATGCACTTCATAAGGCACTTTCGATCAATCCTGATGCTGCGAATGTTCAGCACAACCTGGCTCTGACACTTCATCAGTTAGGGGACGATCAGGAAGCGGCCGCACTGTTTACACGACTCGCTGCTCACCGACCCGACTTCCGTGAGGTTCATTACAACCTGGGCGTCGTATTGACGAAGCTTGAAAGGTTTGATGAGGCCGTCACCAGCTATCGGCAAGCCCTCAAATGGCAGCCTGATTTTGCCGCAATCCACAATAATCTCGGTTCTTTGCTTACGGCTCTGAACGATCCGAACGGCGCAATCTCCTGCTACCGCAATGCCCTGGTTCATCAACCAAACCATGCCCAGGCATACTCAAACCTGTTGATGACCCTGAATTATTTGCCACAGCTATCCCAGCATGAGATGTATTTGGCGGCAAAAAAGTTTGAAGCTGATCATGCCAGTGATCTTTCCCCAAGACAGACTGATTTTCACCATTCAGCAGAAGCGGAAAAGAAACTTAGAATCGGTTACTTATCCTCTGATTTTCGAACTCATTCGGTCGCCTGGTTCATCAGGAATCTGCCTGATGCACACCAGCGGAACCGTATCGAAGTCTTCTGTTATGCAAACGTAGCTGAAGCGGATGCGATGACCGGCGAGATTGAGGCACAGACAGACCATTGGCTGTCGATTGCGGGAATGCGGGATGCGGACGTTGTTGACCGAATCAAGGCAGATCAGATCGATATACTGATTGATCTGGGGGGACATACCGGCAACAACCGGTTGCTGGTGTTTGCCCGCCGGCCGGCACCCGTTCAGGTGACCTGGCTTGGCTACCCAAATACCACCGGCATGGCGCACATGGATTACCGGTTGACCGATGCGATTGCTGATCCACCGGGTGAAACTGACAACCTGTATTCCGAGCAACTGGTGCGGTTGCCACATGGCTTTCTCTGTTACCAGCCCGACCAGGCAGGCCCGGATGTAGTTGACCCGCCCTGCCTGAAACAAGGGCATATCACGTTTGGCAGTTTCAACAATTATCCCAAGCTCACCCCCGACGTGATCCGGGTCTGGTCGAAGATTCTGCACCAATCACCCGGTTCGCGCCTGATACTGAAATCCCGTGCGATGCTTGGCGAAAAGACCAGGGAACGATGCGCACTTCAGTTTGCCGAGCATGGCATCTCACCGGAGCGCGTCGATCTGCTCGCCACCGTTCCGACCCGGAAAGAGCATCTCGCGTTATATTCAAAGATTGATATCGGCCTCGATCCGTTTCCGTATAACGGCACAACCACAACCTGTGAGGCATTATTGATGGGTGTGCCGGTTATTGCCCTGCACGGTGACCGGCATGCCGGCCGGGTTGGTGCCAGCATCATGAGCCGTGCAGGATTGTCGGAACTGATCGCCGCTAATGAGGCTGAATACATCAGCCTGGCAAAAGAGCTTGCTGGCGACAGACAAAAGCTGGTTAAGATGCGCAAGGAACTGCGGCCACAGATGCTGGAGTCGGAACTAATGGACCTGACGTTGTTCACCGAATCACTTGAACACGCATACAGAGAAATGTGGCTCACGTGGTGCAATGAAAAGTGATGCCGATTTGCTGACCCAGGCTCGCCGACTCTCGCAGTCGGGCCATCTGGAGGAATCCGCACAGAAGTATCAGCAGGTAATTGCCCTGGAACCGGAAAATTCTTCGGTTTATTTTGAGCTGGGCGTCATCGGTTTTCGTCTGGGCCGGTATCCATCGGCTATCACGCAACTGCAAAAAGCCATTGAACTGGATTCGAGCCAGGCGACTTTTCACAATGCCATAGGCATCGCGTATAGCGGTGCCGGCAATCTGCACGCGGGAGCGGACTGCTTCGAACAAGCGCTCAAACTGGACCCTGGCAATTCGGTGACACACTTCAATCTGGGTAACAATTATCAGCAGCAGGGCAAACTGACTGATGCTGCCGACTGTTACCAACAAGCCATCGCTAAGAGCCCCGAATACACCAGCGCGTTTATCAACCTGGGTTATGTGTTACGGCGGCAGGGAGAACTCACCGCAGCAGTCGATACCTACCGAAAAGCACTGATCATCGATGCCAGCGATCCGGAAATTCAATTTCAGCTGGCCGTGACGCTACATCGAATGGGCGATTACCGGGAAGCGGCATCACTGTTCAAAGCAGTTGCTACAAACCATCCCCGGCACCCCGGAGTTCACAATAACCTTGGCCTGACCTTGATTCGACTCGGCAGACTCGATGAGGCACTTTCCAGCTACAAGAAAGCGATTGAAAACGAACCGGAATCTGTCGCACCTCACAATAACCTGGGCAATGCACTCAGAGACCAGAATGATCTGGGCGGTGCGATTATCGAATATCGTAACGCGCTTGCCATCCAGCCCGACCATGCACAGGCTCACTCAAACCTACTGCTGGCATTGAACTATCTACCGGACACATCGAAACAGGAGTTATACGAGGCCGCATCACAATTTGAAATTCGCCAGGCCGGCGGCATCGTGAAAGACCAGTCTGCTTTCAGGAATACCAGGGATGATAAAAGGCGACTGAAGATCGGCTACATCTCCCCTGATTTCAGGGCACATTCAGTGGCCCACTTCACGAGAAAACTGATCGGTGCACATGACCGGGATCGGGTGGAGGTATTCTGCTACTCCAATGTCATGAAAGAAGACCATCTCACCGATGATTTTCGTGCGCAGACGGACCATTGGGTGCCTATCGCCGGCATGGATGATGTTGATGCTGCAGAGCGGATTGGTAATGATCAGATCGATATTCTGATCGACCTTGCCGGGCACACGGCAGGTAATCGACTGCTGGTATTTGCCCGCAGACCGGCGCCAATTCAGGTGAACTGGCTCGGATACCCCAATACAACAGGAATGGCGTGCATGGATTATCGGTTAACGGATGCTATTGCAGATCCACCGGATACCGCCGATCGATGGTACACCGAAAAACTGATCAGGCTGCCGCACGGTTTTCTCTGCTATCAGACCGACGAACCTGATCCGAAGGTTACCGCGGGCCCATGCCTGGAACAGGGCCATATTACCTATGGAAGCTTCAACGCCCTACCGAAAATTACCCCCGAAGTTGTACGGGTATGGTCACGGATTTTGACGGCAACGCGGGGTGCGCGCCTGATCCTGAAGTCCAACACATTCTCTGATGAGAAAATCAGGGCACAATATCTGCAGCAGTTCGGCAAGCAGGGAATCTCCCCGGAACGTCTGGACCTGCTTGGCTTGATACCGGGTAGAGACGGGCATCTCGCAACCTATTCCAGAATTGACATCGGCCTCGACCCTTTTCCGTACAACGGCACGACGACAACTTGCGAAGCACTCTGGATGGGTGTACCGGTCATCAGCCTGCTCGGTGATCGCCATGCGGGGCGGGTCGGTGCCAGCATCCTGCATCATGTCGGCCTGCCCGAATTGATGGCCGACAACGAAGACGAGTATGTTGAGCGATCATGCTCCCTGGCCACTGATCAACAGCGGCTCACCCGTTTGCGGGAAACTTTACGCCAAAAGATGTGTGATTCAAGCCTCATGGACATACAACAATTTACCCAGTCACTGGAAAATATATATTCAGATATGTGGGAGACCTGGTGCAACAGAAATCCTTAACGACCGGATCGACCATGGCGGGTTTCTGCTTCCAGCCGGCTTGCCTTATCTCTTATGTGTCTGACATTGTTGCTCGCTTGTGCGGAACTTCGCGATGACGACCCGCGATGACACTCCCGGTCGGCTCATAACCAGCGTAACCTCAGGACTCTGTAATCGCCTGTGGGTTCTCGCCTGCGCATTGCGCCTCGCGGATCAGTGCGGTCGCAGGGTCAAGCTATTGTGGTTGCAACGAACGGGTCGTGTCGGCTTGCCGTACGAAGGCGAGAAAATTTCATCGCTTGAAGATTTCTTTCAGCCGGATATCGAGGGCATGTCAACTGCCATTTCACTCACTTCACCGCCGGATGTACCTGAAGATGCCGTGGGCCTGAACTACAGGAATGTGCATGAATTAACTTTGGCGCACCAGGCCGGCAGGCCGATGGAGATAACCCCGGAGCTGGCGGCAAAGGCCACTGCCCCACGAATTCTGGATATCCATGATCCGCAGGTGGCTGCCGCTCAAGATGTCTGGATCAACCTGTCGACGATGCCGGTCGGTGGACCCGATGACGGCATGGAACGGTATGTCGTGTATCCCGACCAGCTCGGCAGCAACCACAAGGATGAATTCCTGCAATCGCTATCTACATATGCACGACGTATCCGGATGCGGCCTGCCGAAAAGCAGCACGTGGATGAACTCGTCGCGAGTATGCGCAGTGCACCGGGCGGCGCCAGGCTGGTAGGAATTCATGTCCGGGCAACAGACCTCAAACAACGCAGCGCCGTTAACCGGAATGCCCGAGTTGCGGAAATCATCCACCAACTGACATGTATGCCCGGACAAGGTGCACGGATCTTTCTGGCCACCGATTCCAAGGAATGGCTTACGGATTTCATGCAGACCTCGCTGCGACCCCAGGCTCATGCCGCCATTACAACGTATGACAATCCCGCAAAATATGAAAACTCGATAGCCGGTACTCGAGCGGCCGTAGTCGACCTTTACACACTGGCAGCCTGCGACAGAATCTACGGCACGGCCGGTTCGTCCTTCTCTTCGTATGCCTGGCTTCTGTCGGATGCAGGGTTCTGGATCCATTCGTGATCATTTTTATACTCACGACTCGGGCAAATTAAATCTCTGTCGCAGCAAGCTCAACCGTCGCCGCATTTCCGGTCCGGCAAAACCTCCGCCGCAAATTTGTTCCAGACTACCTTTAGCAGAAACTCCTATATAAAAAGAGGAATATGATTGCAGCAATTCCAATTCCTCGGCCGCCGCCATCAACAACCAGTCACCCAGAGCCTCGCCCGGATCCAGGGAATCGAAGCGTTCTCCCGGCGCCAGAAACGGTACGTCCCAGTCAACACGTCTATTTTGCACGATACTGCTACACAGTTGTGCCAGCGCATCAATCGCGACAGCACGAGCACCATAGTCTCGCGCGGCTCGTGCCAGGCTCGCCAACTGCGGATGAGTGGGCGACGCTTCTGCCAGACTTTTCAGGCGACGAAAACTACAGGCAAGCGCACAAAACCGCTCGGTTGCAGGCCGTGAAGCATCCCGGCTCAACGCATACAGCGCCAACGCCTGTTCGACTGCCTCAGTCTCTTCGCCGACTACCGCCCGCTCCCACAGGGCAGCCAATTGCTGCCCGTAGGGCAATGTCGCCAGCGTGACACGCCAGTCAAATGCATGTTCGTCGAAGACATCACCAGAAATCCCTCGCGGAAGTTCCCCCGACGGATCCAGCCCCGGGTCTTCATTGACCAGCCAACCGTCCGACGCCAGTTTGGCGGCACGATCTGATTTACAAGCAAACAGGTTCAGCAAAAACCGATCTGCCTCCTTCTCGATGCGAATCGGGATCAACAGGTCGAGACCCGGTACCAGGCGATACGATTCATAACCGAGATCAGAAAACGCCTGCACCAGGTCCAGGTGAACATGCTTGCCATCCTTGATTTCATACTGGACCAGAGGTGATTGCCGGGCAAAGAATTCCTTTCCGCCCTCCAGGATATTAACTTCCTCACCTTCCGCATCGATCTTGATGAAGTCGATATCCTGCCAGCCACTTTCTTCCGCATAGCCGTCCAGGGTGACAAGACGCACAGTCTCGGTAGGTTGCGCCGATTGTTCATCCGGCACCAAAGCATTTAGCTCCGAATGGCTATGCATGGACAATTGTGCGGTGCCTTCTTTTCCAGATAGTGCACACCGTTCCAACGTGACATGCTCGAAACCGTTTGCGACAATACTTTGGTGCAGAAATTCGGCCGTCGACGCCGCCGGCTCAAATGCCCACACGTGACCGGATGACCCCACCTTATTTGCGATCGACAAGGCGTAGACACCGTGATTGGCCCCAATATCAATTATGTTCTGACCCGGCTCGAGTAGTCGGCGCAGAAACTTAATCTCATCTTCAAACCAGTCCTGCTGCTCCCGCAACACATAGGGTGTAATCATATCCAGCGAATCCGGAACGACAACTTTCGTTCCATCCACCATAGATAATGTAACGGCTGAAGGCATATGCAATCCTGGCGCAGGGGCCAATGGGTGTCAGGCGCTAAATCTAGAGGAAATTGGTGTCTGACACCAATTCGTTGCAGGAAAGTTTTGTGAAATCATTCGATCTGGTAGGGTGTCAATGTTGTCGTTGCCGCTTGTTGCAGGCCCTTCACTGATTTATAAAACATAATACATAGGTCTTTGTGTTTTTTCTGCTACGTCCTTGATTCCCGGTTGATAAAATTGAAATAATGAGTCAGAAGCACACAAGTAAAATACTGAAGACAAAACAGGATGCGACGGTCACCCTTGATCTCGGCGACTCCAACGGAAACCGACAGTTCACTTTTGCAGATGCCCAGAAACTGATCCACACCTATATCAGCGCAACAAACTTTGCGCAGGCAGCATCGGTCTCGATACAGCTTGCAGATCAGTTGCCGCAGGACCCCTGGCCACATCTCGTTGCCGCGGAATCCTTGTATCTGCACCAACAGATCGGACCTGCATTGCACTACATCGATCACGCCCTCCGGATCGATCCACAGAATATTGCCAGCCTGGTAATTAAATCACGAATTTGCCTGTACTCCGGCAAACACGAAGAGGCGAGACAACTGATCGATACTGCGGTCAGCCTTGCCCCGCAAAATGCTCAGCTTCAATTTGAGAAGGGAGAACTCCTGTCGGAGGTTGGTGACCTCGATGGTTCCTGCACCGCACTACTAAAATCCATTGAACTAGATCCCCGCAAGACCAACAGTCTGCTGAGCCTGTCTCGACTACCGGGTGATAATTTTCCCGATACATTGATCAGGAAAATTGAATCCATGATTCAGACTCGCCAACTCCCCGAGGAGGATCAGGTTAAGGCCCATTTTTCATTAGCGCACGCCTACGACAAGAAAGCTAATGTTGAAATGCATTTTTCACATCTGATCGCGGGTAATGACCTAAAGAGTCAGTCGATACATTTTGATCCGGGTGGTTCCAGCCAAGAGACGCAGAACATCATCGAGTTTTTTTCAACAGATTTTTTCGCACAACACAGCAATGTGCACGGCAATCCGGCCAATATCATTTTTATTGTCGGATTCCCACGATGCGGCTCCACGCTGGTGGAGCACATTCTCTCAAGTCATCCGTCAGTGTCCTCCGCAGGAGAAATATTTGCGCTGAATCACTCGATCCGTCAACTCCGGCAGTCGAGGCAACTTACGACTGGTCATCAGTTCTCGATTGATGGCCTGCCTGATCATGCGCTGAACGATATTGCAGATGACTATTTACGCCGGGCCGAGCAATTCAGTCAAAATACATACATGACGGACAAACAGCTAAACAACTACATACATATAGGTTTGATTCATCTGATATTCCCCAACGCAAAAATAATAAGCGTAGAGCGAAACCCGATCGCTGCATGCTACAGTTGCTACAAGAACTTATTCCATCTAAGTTCAGTGCCCTACACCTACAACTTGGAGAACCTGGCACACAAGTACAGCGAGTATCGACTCATGATCCGGCACTGGGAAAAGGTACTACCCGGAAAGATCCATACGGTCGAATATGAGAATCTCATCAACAAACAAGAGGATGTGACCCGAAATCTGTTGAGTCATTGCGAATTGAAATGGAACGAGGCTTGCCTGAATTTTCAGCGGAATACCCGCACAGTTCTGACAAGCAGCAGCGTTCAGGTGCGGCAGCCATTATATACGGACTCGATCGATCACTGGAAGTGCCATGAAAAACATCTCGGGCCGTTACTGAAATTAACCAACGATTAACCAGTAATGTGTATGGATATCCACAATCACGGCGGTACAAATTTTTCCCGGTGCCGCTGACAAAACTGTCGAAGTAGTTGATTCTCGTGACCCGTAGCACTTAGTTGCTGTAACGTCTTCACATATTCTTGCTCATTAAACTGGCTATAATCAGAATAATCCTCATCATCCCAAGTCTGATCATCACCGAAGTGGTACGTGAGATCGACGTTCTTGAGCATTAGCATACGCTTTGAATGAGCAACCATATTATAGAGTAACCCACGCATCACCCACCCTGCTCCGATGCAAGCATTATTTCTGATGAACTTCTTATAGTTAGAGCACCTGAAAACCAGGCAGTCAAATCCAGGATGAGAAGCACCGGTTTCCATAACGGCGAGTTCTGGGTGCAACTCATAGGAGTTTAGATCCCCGATCGTACGTCGATTTATCGTTAGCGCGTCAAACCCTGCTTCAATTAATCCAAAAATGATTTTATAAAAATACGGTTTTAGACAAATATCGTTATTAGTGTAAATCAAGTAATCGTCAGGTTCGGCCGACTCGGCGCCCTTATCCAGCAAATCAAAGAGTAACGGCAATTTTCGTTCCTGTCGGAAAACCGATACGTCTGCCACAGAACGTGTCAGGCTTGCCGAATGAGAAAACGATTCAGGCACCACAGAACTGTCCTCACTAAAATGCACGGATACATGGGATACCAGGTCATTTTCGAGAAACTCCTTCGCATCCAGCATTGTCTGAATTGTTCTTTGCTGAACTGAATTATGAATTTCATCTCCTGGGCGATCGAATAAATTAATAATATGAACCAACCTCTGAGGCCCATCAGAACTTTCACCCGGTGGCATGAAGTAATCAATTAAGGTATGCAGGGGTTGATCAGGCTGCTGACAAAGTACATTCGGGGTAATCCAACATTCATTATCAGCTATTGGTCTTTGCCTGAATTCAGGGAGAGTTGCAGCCTGACCCATGGGATGCAAGGTATCGGCAATTCGACAGTTTACACGAGCATATCTCAGCAAGATCAGGTCTTTCTGATTGGCGCAAAAGAATAGATTCTCCTGCAAAGCTCGAGCCAGAACAAATCCCTTTGTTTGCATAAACTGTATGAGTTCACGCGCATACTGCTCGCCATTAGCCTCCACGACAAAACATCGGACTCTGTATTTCTTAAAATCAAAGTCTCGCAGAATGTCTAACTCAGTTCCTTTCGTATCAATTGAAATAAAATCAATATGAGATTGATCTGAAGCATGTGCATCCATGATTTCATTCAACGTTGAAGCCGGAACCTCGGTGGCCTTAAAGCCTGACAATTTCATACCCTGAGCTGCATAACGCTCATTCAGTTTTGGTGTCTTGTTCGCATCTATACCGGAAAGAAGCCCAAGTTCATCCATGAGAAATATCACCGATGCCAGCTTTACAGAAGCCCCAACACATGCCCCATTTATGCAAATAGATTGGGGTCTATTTTTCTTACACAAAGGAAAATATTTGGGATGTGCCTCGACACACAGACCCTTCCAGCCATGTTTTTCAAAAAAGTAGCTATTGCTCAGGTGAATGCCGTCAAACGCTCCTATATCGACAAAGAAACCGGATTGCTTACCTTCAAACAGCCGCCAAAGCAAGAAGTCCTCTCCTTGCTGCCCATAAAACTCCACAGTGGCAGGCCTTACCATTAAACCGCCATCCAAGAACGCTTGCTGATATTTTTCTTCAAGAAAGCCCGCAGCATATTTCGAGGCAAAACCTTTGGAGAATTTCCGCGCCACTTCTTGATATTATTAGTGGAGCCGAACGAACTTAAACATGCATAAACTGCTGGCATTCCCTGGTTTTCAGGAGTCATTCTAGAACTCATAATGAAATAGCTCAATATCCCTCTTATAAATAGCTTTAATCATGTCCTTGGTATCCTGTTCATACCAACGGGAATAATGCTGCCCTGACGGTGAGGCCCGTTGAATCGTCAGATCACCAAGACCTGGGGCACCAATACGTGATGCAATCCTGTCTATGTCCTCTGTGCGATTCTCAAAGTGGCCAACAAAATCTACTAATATCTCGTCATTCGCTCCGCAAACGTAGTCTGCAGACCCAAAATAATGCCAACGGTACTGGAATATGCTCCCTTCCACACCCCAATTTCGACAGTTTAGCTCTATGACATAGTCTCTAAAACTCATGGCTTGCGGAATACCTCGGACCTTCCGCCGATGGTGGTACATCGACAACACCCGGTCCCAAGGGTTTCGGACCAGTGAAAATGTAAACAACCTATCCCATATTTCAGGCCCGAACACCTGCATCATCGCACTCGCAGGCAAATGATCCTCAAAAATCTGCCCCATGCTGAACTCTCTCTCGATCAAATTTGCCTTGCCGTACGGGATCCCATAGATTCTTCCGAGTTCGGCCCGGATGCTACTGGAGGATGTCCGCGGAATATCGATGAACCAGAATCCATTCACCCGAACCTGCTCGATTACCTTTGTCAGAATTACGCGTTGGTTCATGAACTGTAAAGTTGGATTTTTCGTCAACGGAGACTGATTAAGATATAACATATAATCTCACTATCGCAACTTTCCACCTTGCACTAGGCACCTTACACCCTCTAAATACCCATGAAGTTATCAGACAACACATGCTAAATAAGGACAAACATACGGCCATTATTTTTCATTCGATGTGGCGGACATCAAGCACGTATTTTTTTGCGTTATTTCGTGAGAGAGACGAATACCTGACTTACTATGAACCTTTCAATGAAGCATTGATAACAATTGAGAATGCATTAAATCAACCCAAAGAAATATCACACCCGACTCTGAAAAACCCCTATTTCCATGAATACAGGTTATCCGAGGAAAACAATAGGGTTAAATATTTTGATCTGAATTTTGCCTACCTACAGAAGTTATGGGCTGATTTCGATTCAGCCTGCAAATCTTATGTTGACAATCTGGTACAAGTTGCACTATCAGAAAATAAGATACCGTTTCTGCAGTTCAATCGCTCATTTTTATGTTTGGACCATTTTAAGAAATTCCACAATCAGGCACTCAATGTATATTTTTATCGGAACCCAAGGAATCAATTTATTTCTTATGAGAACTCAGGAAAAGGATATTACATTGGCTTATCTTACTTGCAGTTTGCTTCGGAAATGTGCAGGAACAGCAGTGATGCACTTCGATTTATCAATATTCCATTCTATTATTCAAATGTTTCTTTCCAGAATACTTTGGGTTTTTACAAAGCCTTCTCCGACTTAAGCGCTGCCACCTCTTACTATGTTGTTTTCAGCCTTTGGTGCATAGGCCTCATGAACGCCATTCGGAACGACTTACCATGTATTAGCGTGGACTCGAAAAGGTCACAATATAATTTAAAAAACGGGGTTCTTGATTTCTTTGAAGGGGAAATCCCGGATCTGGCGCTGCAAAATTACAACCCAAGGTCATATAACTCAGCCAGGGAATTATCCGATATCTTTCGTTCAGTTGAAAAACTTGTAATTTCTCACCTAAATGAATCTGAATATCAGCCATATATTGCTGAACTTCAGGCCCACCTGGCTTCTTTTCCTGATAATCAGGAAAATATTGCGCCCCCCCAACCAGGATTGCTCCGAAAAATTTCAGAAGAAGTGCGTTTGGCGACAAATGCAAATTTTACCGTAATCGCGAATGGTGTAAATCTCAACGCAAATAGCTAAAACACACGGTCAACCCATTCCAATTTACTGCGCTGATAGGTAACCGTATTTATACAACCACAACAAATTTTGCGAGATCCTGAGCGCATCCTGCCCGGTACCCGCAGGCTGAATGATGCTCAATAATTCCTGAACAGATGTTTTATGCAGGCAGGTATTTAGAATTTTCGCCATAAGCTGCAGGTCAAGAATCTCCTGCGTCTCCTCGTAGGGATGGACAGTTGCCTTACCCTGCAACAGGAGCTGTCCGATTTCACTCGTAACAAATTGATCATCGGGTAATAACTGCGTACTGGGGTATCCGGAAAAGTCCTGGAGAAAACGCAAGGCGCTCGTTCGCCGATTTCGTTCCGACGCATTAATACCGGCGGCTGCTTTTCTCTCAACCAGCTGCTCCCATAGCGCTAGATACCGGGGAATAATTTGTTGCCAGTCATACTGTGCGGCGCTTGCGGCTGCGGCCCCGCTCATTCGCTGCAGGGCCTCGCGGTCGCCTGCCAGTCCCAGTAATGCCTCGCAGGCGGCCGGCAGATCAACTGCGGTGGTCTGGGCACAAAGTATGTGCGCCATCGAATCAGGCTGCAGACTCAGGTTAGCCTCCCACTGCGGGTCAGGGCCGAGCATTTTTGTTGACACCAGGAAGCCGGTCACCTCGTGCTCGACCAGCGCTCTATAACCATCCCAATCGCTGACAACTACCGGCAATCCACAGGCCAGGGCCTCGATGACCGTCAACCCGAAGGTTTCCTGCAGGTTGTCACTTAGTGACAAAAAGACATCGGCGAGTTGGTATAGCGCAACCTTCTGCTCATCCGTGGGACTCGTTATGAAACTAACCGAATCCTCCAGACCAATCTTGCGAGTCCGATCCCGCAAAAACTGGACGTATTGCCCGTCATTCTCACTACCGGCAAGAACGAGCCTGACGTTATGCATGGATTTCTGTTTAAGCATGGACAGCAGGTTCAGCAGGGGCAACACATCCATCTTGGATATCGGGTTGAAGCGCCCCAGCGACAGAATCACGAAGTCATCTGCCGGCAAGCCCAGATCTTGCCGGGTCAATCGAGTCGGCGCCTGGAACAGCGTGAGATCCATACCCAACGGAATAACCTCGGTCTGCGGTGCTGAATAATCAGGCTGATGGGCTTTCAGGTGCGAGAACATGGAATTGATGACGACCTGGGCCGTTGGTGTCGTGCAAATGAGGCAATCACTCGATTCGATGCCATTTGCATTGCTCAGCAAACTCCAGTCCAGAAAATGCTGATTACCGAGTGAGTGCGTCATACCGGTGATGACGAAATCCCGGTCGGTCAGCAGATTGCGGATATGCCCGCCGATCCACATATTCGGATCCATGACGTGCATTACATCGACGGGGTGCTCCTCAAGGTACCGGGTGATCTCAATCCCTGAAATGATATGTATGTTCGCCTGAATTTCGGCAAGCACAGTGTTTTCTAGCAATTCGGCATCTGCTCGTGACGGCACCCACAACGTCACCCGATGACTGACTCCGGCCTCCGCCAGTCCAGACAGAAAGCTGTGGGTTGCAACATCACGTCCCCAGGTAAATTCCGGCTTGCCGAATGACATGCGGATCGTATCAGTGGGGAAAGGGATTGCAATGTGCATAACGGTCATTCCTGTGACCTGATTCCGTTTTCAGACAAATAAACTGTCCCCGGAATTACAGAATTATTCTAATGACGAAATCTTGGCAACCATCGGCGACGAGCAGGTTTTTTTGCGCCTATGTTCCTGCCCGTCTGAAGGAACTTCAAACCTATATCAGTTTGCCCTTTTTCATCAGCCGCATGGAAACAACTGTATGCGACATCGGGGCTGTTATACAAATAGCTTAAGATGCCCATCTTCAACAATTTTTCCACCGGAAGCTCTGACAAGCGGAGAATATCCTTAATGAACATTGCATCCGTCCAGATATGCTGTGAAGCGCTGTTGCGATCATTGTGCATCAATACCGGCCTGAGTGCCCGGCCCGCCATGCCGAGAAATTTGTGAAACATAAAGCCCTGCGCCATCAGGAACGAACACACGTCACCAAATAGCGGTTGATTGATATACTGAGGAACAAATTCCACCTCACTGACAATGACCGGTACGCTGCGTAAAGTGCTCATGCCTCCCTGAAATACTTCCAGCTCGGCGCCCTGAATATCAATCTTGATGAAATCTACGTCATCGATCATTTTTTTCGCAACGAAATGATCCAGACTCACGGTGTCAATAGAAGTAACCCTCTCCAGAACAACAGACTCCATGTTGTAGTACCGGGCGAGCAGTTCTTCATTTGGCCTGTACAGTGAAGAGCAAATCGGATCTGTAGTCTGAAAGAATTGGCGGGTTTCCTCCGTGCGGCCAAGCGCCGCCGGATAGAACTGATGCCCATCTTTAGCCTTTCTGTTTAAGTCTATGCAAAGAGATTCGTCCACTTCCAGGGAAACGATCCGAGATTCAGGGAAAATATCAGTGAGCTGATAAAATGGCTCTATTGCACCTTCCAGTGGCGCTGCCCCAATCTCCAGTATTGAGAAAGACAAAGAGCACAGGGCCGCCGGCTCCATTTCTATCAAAGCCCTGAGAACGTTTGCTTGCACAGCCTCATGGGTCATTTCTGCATTCTCCGCTGATTTACCTCAACATATGCCTCAGAGCAGGCAATTAGCTGCAATCCGATGCAGGTCGCAGCCAGAAGTAATTCCTGCTCTCTACCACGGTGCCAGGAAATAGGGCAGGTCAAGAGGAACAAACAGAATATGAACAGGAACATTCGAAACAAAGCCAGTAAAGCCCGGGAAAGAAATCGTGAGCCAATGAAATATCTGGAATCACTAACCTGCAAGATGCTTTACAAACGTTGAAACTGGCAGTTAGTTTGAAACTGAATTACAGTACCAGACGCATGTTAGCCAAAGATAAATCGAGTTAGTTTGCACTATTGTTTCAGATAATACTCCCCAAAAATATTTCAAATCATACTTGGTAGCTAAATCAATTAGCCACACACAAACTTCCGGTTAAAACCTCACAAGCGCACTGATCCCAAAGGTGCGTCGTTTCGGATATGAAACAGTCATCCTGAAGGGAAACATATCGCTGAAACCACCATTACGCAACGAATCTTCCGGAAGATGGGTATTGTTAAACGTCACATCCCGGAATGCGGCGACTGGCTTGTCTTGATCTAACAGGTTATTGACCCAGAACTCCAATCTGATGCTTTCGGTTTCTATTCCCAGGCGCTGATTTACGTTTGTATTGGCAGGAACCTTTACCTGATTATCTGCGCCGACCCATTGTGCGCCCGTGAACAACACATCAGATCGTGAATAAAATTCCCAGTCGCCACTAATTGGCTTACTATAATTAAGTGTAAAAAAGCCCGTCCATTTTGACTGTCGCAACAACTCATTGCCTTTAATATCTCCTGGTTCGCCAAGTCCAGTGTATTCAGGATCACCAGGCTCAGTAATATTGCCGTCATTGTCGAAGACCGGAGCCTTAAGCTCATTGCCGTTTTCATCGGTTTTCAGGTTATAAAAGCTCGGCCAAAGCCGGAGGCCCGCCAGTTCCGCATCATCATACTCTGCCTCGGTCCATGAACCGCCAAGACTAATATCCCAATTTTCGGTAAGAATTACGTTAAGACTCGCTTCCATACCGAATGTGGTTGCGTCACCGCCTGTCAGGTCAACGCCCTCAGGTTGCACAAAAGGCAACCCCGTCTCCGGGTTAGTATCCAGAATCTGCGGCATCAGAATGTCCACCCAATCGTTATAGAAAATCGCAAGATCATATTGAGCCCTGCCATCACCTATCGTCCCCTTGTTACCCACCTCAAATGCCGTTAGTTCCTCGATACTGAAATCAGTCACTACTGCAACAGGCAGCTCTCTCTTAATCAGGATGGGAGCACTATTGGGATCACCGGGAACTGTCAGAACAGGATTACCATCCTTATCAAGCAGGGGCACGTCTTTGAGCTCATCACCAAACAGGATATCCATGCCGCCGCTCTTCTTGCCATTACTGACCGATGTATAGATCATGTTGTTATCGGTGATCTGGTACTTAAGTCCAGCGCGCCAGGTCCAGTAGTCAAACTTCCTGGTTTCATCGAAGACTTTTATGACCTCCTGGTCATTCTCATCTGTCACTTGCGCCCTGGTTCTGAATTGCTTCGTATCACGCGAGTAACGCATACCAACATCTGCTGACAACCGCTCGCCAAAATCTACTTCGAGCCCTGCGAACCCAGACCAGGATTCCGTATCATTCAAAAATGGATCACTAAGTTCGCCCTCAGGAACCACATTACCCACTGAATTTGCGAATCTGGGACCCCAAATTGAATCGCCGACTACACCGACACCCGGGAATAAACCATCATTGATATCAGATGGTAATCGCTGGCCGCTGCCATCAGCTAATCGAGCTGTGAAATCTGTGAAGCCGCCTATTGCCTCTACTTCATACCAATACGCGCCTACATCAAACCTGACGGGCAAATCCAGCGGACTGCTGTACCTTAACTCTTGACTCAACTCGGTCGTTTCGTCGCCTGTACTAACGGTAGTTAACTCAGCGTCAAATATTCTTCTCCCGGTAATGCTGTTAATTAAGAACGGCACGGTCCCGTCCTGAGTCTGGTTGGAGTCCGCCCTGGCTTGTTGCTTGGTGCTGGAATACCCTGTCAGGGCTGCAAGGGTTCCCCAGCCTACATCCCAGTTGATATTCAGGCTGGTACGGATAAGTTCACGCTCTTCACCCGTGGCCTGATCATTAATGGCTAAGGTGTTGTCCCGCAGGCTTGGTAGCGTACCGCAAAAATTCTGGGGCCTGGGACCGTCAGAAAAATCAGGGTTATCTCTACCCTGCCCCGGTCTCGCAGGGTCAGGTACCTGGTTTGGAGCCAATGGCTGAAAATTACTTGCTTCATTCCCGAGTGAAAGTTCTTGCCGGTCTTCACAATTAGCCGGGATCGTGCTTCGCGCACTGTCATCGATCTCATCGTCCGATAGATATACAGCCCATTGTATGTCTAATGTGTCGGTAGGCGTAAACCAAAGGCTGGTTTGCAAAGTCTTGTATTGGTAGCCACCGATATCAAGATTCGACAACGAGTTATTGTATGAGCCTGACCATTCGTCAATGCCAAAGGCAATCCGTCCGGTCAGCTTGTCACCCATCAACGGACCACTAATCGAAACCCGCGCCTGCCGCTTGTCGTAGTTACCGATGTTGATCTTAGCCTCGCCCTCTAACTCATCCCCAGGACGCGCGGTGACGTAGTTAATGGCGCCTGCGAACGCGTTGCGTCCATATTTTGTGCTTTGCGGCCCTTTCAGAACCTCTATCCGCTCAAGGTCAAGCTGACTGGCATTCAACCCCTCACGGCCAGAAACAAACACGCCGTCGATGAAAACCGCAACGTTGTTTTCCCCAAAAATTGCCGTAGGTGAGATGCCTCTGATCACTGGCACAGGTAGAAACTCACCAAACAGATTTGAAAAAGTCAGGCCAGGCGTGAAGGCTG
This sequence comes from Chromatiales bacterium, assembly GCA_002688175.1. Lineage (GTDB taxonomy): Bacteria > Pseudomonadota > Gammaproteobacteria > Steroidobacterales > SMWD01. The sequence continues at coordinate 12,608 of NZCC01000059.1, read as the reverse complement.
CAACATCAGCCAGGCTGGAAATACCCGCGCGTTCCATGCCCTCAGCACTGAACGCCGTGATCGCCATCGGCACATCCTGAAGATTCTCTGCTTTCTTACGGGCTGTCACGACGATTTCTTCGACTCTAAGCCCATTATCGGATTCCTGTGCAACGCTTTCCGCTTCCTGCGCCACAACCGGTCCGACCATCAACGCGATAGTGATCGCTGTGATGCTGGTCATCACCACATAAGATACAAACCTTTTTTGTACGCTCATTTAGCAGGTCTCCCCAGCTCGATTACCGCTTGTGGCCAATTCAACCAAGAACTGTGATTTAAGATGCCGACGCAGCCACACAATAATCACCAGGAACGCAAGGCTCCACGGGCCAATTGCTGAGCTGCTGTCGCCACTACTCGTTATGCCACTGTCGGAAGGTAGCGTAGCAGTGGGTTCAACCTTGTTGACGGTAATCGTGACCGTTGCCCACTTGCGTTCGGGAGTACTCGAATCATCTCCGCTCTCATCGATTAGTTTATATTGAAATATGTGGATACCTGACACCCCGGGATCCGGCGTGTAGGTTACGGTGTTGTCCGCTTCAAGCACCGCCGTGCCATTAACGGGAAGGATGCGGATAGGGAGATTGGGGTTGTCTGTATTAGCTCCCCTGAATATCTCCACAATGTGCTTTTCAATTGCCCCACTGCCTGCAATGTCATTGGCCATGATCGGAATATTCACAGAGGCATCCTGATCAACCTCAGCCGTATCGTCATTGGCCGTCGGATTCGGGAGCGCCTGAACCGTCACTATGACCTCGCCGGCATCACTCTCGTCATCAACATCCCTGATTTCGTATTCAAAAGAAAAAGAATTATCCGGTCCGTCTCTGCCAACGAAAAAGGGTGCTGGTGTGTAAATGATTGTCGTTCCGCTGACCTCAGCCGTACCGTTAGCCGAATTCTTGATAATAGTAATAACTGGCGTTCCGTCACCCATATTGATCCCATGGACCAACGGAAGAAAGATGGAAACCGGTTGATTCTCGATTGTACTAACGTCGGGTATGTTCGGCGCATTTGGAAACTGGTTGCCACCACTACTACCCGGTTTCACCGTAACAGTCACCTGAGCGGTATCTGGGGTTCCACCGTCGTCGATTGTATAGTCAAACGTATCCTCCCCGATAAATCCTGCCAGTGGCGTATAGATCACATCGATATCGGCCTGCAATCCCGGACTCCCGTTGATGACGATGGTACCGCCTTTAGCCGAGGCACCCCCGCCCGGTAACGTGATCGTGACAGAGTCGGCAAATCGTGCATCATTCGCAAGAACATCAATATTCTTCGATTTGTCTTGTATTACCTCATCGATATCATCAAAGGCTTCCTTATCGCCGGTAAAATTCAGTGTGCCGCCAACATAAGAACCTGGTTCTGTACCATTTGCAGCAAGAATCACGATCTTGTACTCAACCACGTAGAAAGCATCTGCCGACACTATGTGACCCTTAGCATCCGTCGACAGCTTCAGAATCAGATTATCAAATTCAGCACCTGATACGGACCAAGCCGAGCCAGCACCTATCGCCAGATCTGGATTACAATCATCGATCAGATCGCCATCGTCGTTAACTCCGGGATTGGCATCCGCATCGCCATCCCTGCAAGTCAGGTTAGAGGCCAATGCTGAAGTAGTAAGGCCTACATTCGGCCCTACATTTCCTCCCGCCGATCCCGACGGGGCATACGAGACGATCTCCATCGTGTAGGGGCCAGCAGACAAGGGCGGAGGACCTGAAGCAGGAGCGTTGATCACCGTGATACTGCCCCCGTTAACTGCATCCCATGCATTGATATCCGGTGGAAGCGTGCTGCCGGTCGCCAGTGAGCCCACTTCAGTAGGATAATCATCATTTCCAGAACCAGACTGGAGCAACATCGGGAATCCAGCCGATCCGATCACATAGTCAAAGCCGCCCATTCCGTTGCTTGTTGCACTGTCGAAGACTGTGGCCGGGATGGTATGAGTAATGCTTGTGAAGCTCTCGACCACCTGCCCATCACTTGAAGAAGCGGCGCGTTCGCCCGCAGCAATAACCAAGGTACCGCTGATCGAATCATCACTGGCATTGCTTGGTGAATTATTGTCCTGAATCGAAATGGAGCCGGTAATCGCCAGGCTGACCTTGCCGTCACCCTGCACAGAACCACTAAAACCACCAGTTGTCCCAGGATCCAACAGGGTTCCAGTGGGGTAGAAGCCACCGCTGTCCATCGGACCCATCCATGCACGAAACTGGCCGAAGCCGGCCACATTGCTAATGTCCTCCCCCCCGCTATAGGAGCACAACTGCTGCGTAAACAAAGCTATGGGCGACACACAGGTGTTCTCGGATTTGCTCAGACTGCCCGATACATTGGTCACCGTCGATGCTGCCTGCGCAGGTCCGGCCAAACAAATTGCCATGAACGCTCCGGCGAACGCGCCGATTTTCCGCATGAAACTATCCTCCAGACTCATTTAATAGCCGGGTATTTCGTTGCATTGAAGGTGAACACAGCCTGACCATCATCCTGTGCCAGCCACTGACGATTCCCCAATCAATCTGTTGGCAGATTATATTATCGCACCGTTCCTACAATCGGATGGAGCCAGCATATTTTTTCTTTTCCAACCCTACCGTGAGAGTACCTTGCTGGCAACCTTTTTTGGATTTTAACTATGCTAACAATAACCGGGTGAAGCCCGGATGCAGTATCCAGCGCCCACTACCAGAGTGTTAAGTTGACCCACAAATCACCACCAGTATACTAGCTTCCGTGCTCGAAATGATCGGTTTCGCGTTTGCGTTTACCCGGATCGCGGATCACGGATCTGATACAAAAGAAAAGGCGCTCTCCCCGATTAAAACCAAGGGGCTGTGGAATTGCAAAGCGACTACTGAACCAGTACGCTGGCGCATCGCAGCGTTAGGCGCCACGCTTGGAGTTCTGAAATAAGAGCGAGCTAATACGGAGACTTTGTTATGAAATTAACTGCGATGGCAGCAATGCTGTTGTTGTTCACTGGCAGCGTAATTGCCGATGATAATGCCCATAAATGGAGTGTTGGTGGCAGTTTATCCTATTCGGATTATGAAACTGACGAAGGCTCAATTAGCGATGGTGCTGCCGGTTTTAAAGCACATGCACAATACCGACTCAAAACGTGGGCCAGTCTCGAAGGAGCCTTTTATATCAGCCCGGATTTCAAAGGGGATCTTACGCCCGATAAAGCTGGCGGTGAAACGGAAACCAGTTTTCAGGGGATCACCTTTCACGGTATTGCTTATCTCCCGTCTCCGACCGAAGGAATTGATTTCTTCCTGAAAGGGGGTTATTTCAATTTCTTTGACGTCAGCTCCAAGGTAGTCGGCAGCAGTTCCGAAAACACCAGCAGCGCTGACGGGTTGGCACTCGGACTCGGCTCAACAATCGACGCCGGCGACAACCTCGGTATAAGGGTTGAATTCGATTGGTACGATGTCAGCGGTGCTGACTTGTGGGCTATTGGCATCGGCGCTGAGTACCGCTTCTGAAAAGGCCTGCAAAGCACCTTGAACTCGGCACCCATATCGCCGATCAAGCCATCGTCAGTTTCATAATTCTACGTGGAACAACTACAGCCGCACTATGCCCGGAACTGATCGCCGTACTATTCATTAGCCATTGCCTGATCGCGGCTAGAATCCACTCATAATCAGATCACAGAATGCTCATTTCTTACCAAGAAACTTATTTCGGGCTGAACGAGCCGCTAAAAAATTACCTGAAAGCTGACTTTGATCGGCATCTGCGAACGACGTGGCCCGGTGCAGGACATTGCTGGTTGCATTGATAGCTTCTTTGATCATCCGAATTGTGACATCCGGTTGCTTATTGACTTCAGAAGCGAGTTCACACGCTAACTCAATAGCACCACCCACAGGCGCTACCTTGTCCAGAAGACCCCACCCAAAAGCCTGCTCAGCAGAATATTTCTGACACAAAAGACAAATCTGCTTGGCCCTGGCCGGTCCAACCAGTGATACCAGCCTTGGTACGGCCCCCCATTGCAGATTAATGCCCACTTTTACTTCCGGCACATACAAAAATGCGTCCTGCGCTGCAACCCGCCAATCACAGGATAACGCCAGGGCCACCCCCGCACCAACCGCCATGCCCTCTATGGCAGCGATGGTCACCTGCGGTAATCGCTCCCATGCCTCACACAACCTGACACCACTATAATAAGTGTCACGCCGCTCAAGGTCAGTCGCTTCAGGCATATCCCACATCTCATCATCGAGATCCATACCCGAGGAAAAAGTCTTTTGCGTTCCGGTAAGCACAATGGACTGAACAACCCGGTCCTGCTCAAACTCACGCGCTGTTTGAGTCAATGCCTGAATCAACTGTTGGTTAAAGGCATTGAGTTTTTCGCCGCGATCAAAATACACGACGGCTGTTTTCGCCTGATGCTCAATCCTGATCATATGCTTCGGTCCAGCATGCAAATTACCTCATAAGTAACTATCACTGATCAGCCACTGACCTAAAACTTTATCACGGGCGGTACATTTGCAAATGACCAGACATTAAACGGTACGATCTTGCTCGAAAACGGATCGGAAAACAGCTGATCAATCAACCAGCGTTTGCGCATCGCATCTTGCGCCTGGATATCTGCTTCGGTAAACGGTTCATCGGCACGTTTTTCAACAATATCCAGATAACCATCAATGAATGCATCAAATAATCCGGCGGCAAACACATATGACTTGTCGGTATCGCCCGGAAACACGGGTCGAGCATACAAACTTACACCGACACAGGCCGGCAGACGGCGAAATTCCGCTACGGTACCTTCAGTACCCTTGCAAATTGCACGTCGCCATAAATCCGGATCCTTACCGTAACCAGAGAAGTGCGCATCGGTGATTGATTTTAATGCATCAAGATCTTCTTCAATCCGGGTGCCGGGTAAAATGCCCAGCCAGCCGCCAACGAAAGATTCTCCATTCTCAAAAAACTGCATGACAATTGCCGCATGCAACATACCAACCAGTGGCGTCTTTGGATGAATATCCAGCGAATAAAATCGGCTCCATGCCAAAACCCTGTCACCGCGCCCGGGGCTGGTCAATTTGCCCACCGCTAACATTCGACCGGCTTTCTCAATGACCGGACCACGGGTCACCTGTATATCGTAGTTCGAATAATCGGTATCGGTAAGCAGTTCCTCAAAAACGAGCCCCCCGTTCAGCCTGCCAACCCGGTCAAAGTATTTCTTATCCATACGGCCAATGAACTCATTCATCTGCCGGGCAAGCTCCTGTTGAGCGGCCGGCAGCGGCTTCAAAGGCATCTCTTCTGCCACCCCTGCAGGACACAACGACCAGCATAACAGGCCGGCAATCAGGATAGATTTTTTCATGGCACTCCTCATTTGCAGCGTATAAAATCCGGGCACTAGAGACTTGATGGCTGCCGGTCACATAACATACAGGAAGAAAGTAGAAAGCGTGGATCCAAAATCAGTTTCAGGCACATCTAAGGGAGTAGAAGTACATATTGCGCCTGTTCATGGCACCCTGCCGGGAGACCCGAAATGAAGAACTGCCTGCCCCTGTTGCTGGATACGGCTGCCACAAACTGGTCAACTCTGCTGAGCACTCGAGTCATGTTAGCCTATAGCGTCGCATTTGCCGCAGTATGGGCAGCACGCAGGCAGTAAAAACATTGTTATGTAACGGGGTCTGACAACGCGAGGCCAACACACTTTGAAAAAACAACGCCGGGTCGACACTACCCTCACACATGCAGGTCGCAACACCCGGGTCTCGCAGGGTGCGGTCAATATTCCACCGTTTCGTGCCTCCACGGTACTGTTCGACACCATCAACGACCTCAGAACCTGGGATCCTGATTTTCGGGCCTTTCACTACGGTCGGGTCGGCACCCCCGGTTCCCTGGCACTGGAAGAAGCTTATGCAGAACTGGAAGGGGCGGACCGTGCCATCGCCGTATCCTGTGGTCTGGCTGCGATCAATATTTCGATCAGCACCTTCGTCCAGGCCGGCGACCATATCCTGATCACAGCGGGAGCTTACGGCCCGGGCATCACTTTCTGCCGCTCACATCTGGGCAGATTCGGTGTTGAAATCGAAACCTATTCGCCTGAAATCGGCGCGGGTATCGAGGCATTGATACGACCCAATACGCGGGTGGTCTACCTTGAGTCACCAAGCTCAATGACCTTCGAGGTCCAGGATATTCCGGCAATCACCTCGACCGTAGCCAGGCTTTCGGCAGAACGGGGTAACCGCATCGTGACGATTCTGGATAACACCTGGGCAACACCGTTGAATCTTCGTCCACTGGACCACGGCGTCGATATTGTTGTACAGGCAGCCACCAAATATCTTGTCGGTCATGCAGATGCGATGCTGGGCATTATTGCGTGTAGTAATAAAGACTTTCCGGCCATAAAAAGTGAAACCATGCATCAGGGTGTCAATGCAGGCTCGGAAGAAGTCTACCTGGGCCTGCGAGGCTTGCGAACGCTATCGGTGAGATTAGAACGGCAGTTCGCCAGCGCATTAAAGATCGCTCAATGGTTGCAACAAAGACCGGAGGTCGCAAAGGTTTTGTTCCCTCCCCTGCCTGATGCGCCCGGCCACGATCTCTGGCTACGAGACTTCACCGGTGGCAGCAGCCTGATGGGCATCGTCTTAAACACCGATTACGAAAAAGAAGCTGTTAACGCCATGCTGGATGGCATGCAATTATTTAGCATGGGTTTCAGCTGGGGCGGTTATGAATCACTACTGATCGGCGGTCGCCCGCAACATGGCCGTACTCCGAAAGTATACGCAGGACATGGACCAGCTATGCGCTTGTACACCGGGCTTGAGGACGTTGATGAATTGATTGACGATCTCGAATCGGGATTTAACCGGCTCAACCAATTTGAACCAGACACACATGCAGAAAAAGATAAATGACCAAAGAGGCATGCTGATATCTTGAACTCGCCCGATCATATTACCGATCAAAGGAATTACAGATTATGAATTTTTTCAGTAAAACAAGTTTCATTATTATTTTTACTGCGCTAACGGGACTATGCGGCATTTCAGCCGGAGCTGCAGAAGAAGACGCTAAGGTCACAAACCAGGTTCTCATCCGCAATGTCAGCATCTGGGATGGGACCAGTGATGAGTCTGTCGCCGGACAAAGTGTGCTGATCGAGGGCAACCTGATTAAATCCATTGGTGACAATCTCCCGGCTGAAGCGACCACTACGATCATTGACGGGCATGGACGGTTGCTCTGGCATTACCGGTATCACCGGATGAACTTCGCTCGGAAGATCAAAGTTACCTGGCAGCCCTGTCCATGCAAGCTGCGGAAAAAGTACTCATGCACGGCTGGACGACCGTGCGGGATATGGGCGGTCCCTCACAGGGACTGGCTCGGGCCATTGATGAGGGGATTGCAGTAGGTCCACATGTTTATCCGTCTGCAATGTTTATCTCGCAAACCAGTGGTCACGGTGATTTCCGCGGGCTGAATGACCCTCACCCGAATATGGGCGGCCCGGCAGATATCATTGGCCAGCGTTACACCCTGATTGCCGACGGGACCAGCCGAGGTCAAACGCGCCGTGCGCGAAGCGCTGCGTCAGGGCGCGACAGCCATCAAGGTCATGGCCGGCGGCGGTATTTCATCGCAATATGATCCGATCGATACGACCCAGTACAGCGTGGAAGAATTGCGCGCTGCAGTCGAAGCCGCCGAGCAATGGAATACTTTTGTGGCTGTGCACGCCTACACCGACGCAGCCGTACGCAATGCTCTGGAGGCCGGTGTCAGGGTAATCGAACACGGCCACTTGCTGTCAGAAGACACACTGAAGTTGCTCAAGAAGAAAGATGCTTATCTGTCGTCCCAGTCGTTCGGATTCGTCCGCCGTTACATCAAGCCAGGCGCTTCAGGACGGGCCGGCAAAGCTGCCCAAGTCATGGAAGGCACCGACAATTTAATGTTGACGGCACTCAAGCTCGGCATTCCGGTAGCCTTCGGCACTGATTCCTTCGGCTCCATGCGCGCCTATGAAGGTGCGGTACATGAATTCGGCTATCGCCTGAGGTGGTTCACATCGCTGGAAATTCTCAAGCAGGCTACCAGCCACAATGCCAGGTTACTGGCGCTCACAGGCCCCCGCAATCCTTACCAGGATGGGCCACTGGGTGTAATCCAGGAAGGCGCATACGCTGACCTGCTGGTTGTGGAAGGCAATCCATTGGAAGATGTCAAGGTGCTGGAAGATTACGAGAATAATATCCAGCTCATCATGAAAGATGGTGTCATCTATAAGAATACATTGGAAAAGTGATTACCCGGTTCAGAGTTTAATCCGCACCTTACACGGATTCCTTATCGAATACCTGCTGCAGAAACTGGAAGGCCAGCTGCCAGCCTTTTTCCCACACTGGAGCCGGGTAGCCATGCTTGGCTCCCTCTATTATATGAAAAGCAAAGTTTTGCTTACCTGCATCTTCCAGCGCCTCGGCCAACCATTGTGATTCCTGTAACAAGACGACGCCATCCCCATCACCATGCAAAATCAGTAATGGCTCATGGATCTGGTCGGCCAGATAACGCGGCGAACGAGCGCGATAAAGCTCAGGTGCTTCATCAATACTCTTACCGACCATCTGTGCAAACTTCTCCCGGTCACCCGGTTCGGCATTAGGATTCTCGTCAGGAGTTGCAGTCAACCTCCAGAGCAGATCGGTAGGCCCGAAAAAATCCACGGCTGCAGAAAATTTACCCGGCGCACGGATTAATGCCATCAACGAGTTATAGCCGCCGTGACTTAAACCGAGGATCGCGATTCGTTCGGCATCCACTTCCGGCAGGGTAATAAGAAAATCCCGCGCAGCGAGCATGTCATCAATTTCCTTCCCGCCATAATCCGCTGCTTCATAAAATTCCTGTGAATAACCAGAACTACTACGATAATCCGGTGCGAGTACCACATAGCCGCGCTGCACCATAGCTATGACATGCTTCATTGAACGAGGACGAAAGCGGCCGTGCTGACCACCATGCACATAGATTACTGCCGGAACTGCATTCGGTGCCGGCTTGAGCGGCTTAAACAAGTAGGCCGGAATCATTAAACCATCAACGCTCTGATAGACCAGCTTCTTATAGTTGACCACACCGATTGTCAGCAATTCGATACGCAGGTCATCAATCTGCTTGACCAGTCGCCGTCGCTCCCAGACTGCATCATCATCTAACCGGTCCAGCTGCTGAGTTAGCTCATCCAGCTGTTTCTCCAGCGCAACCGGCGATTTCACCGGGTTTACCGATTCCTGATCTGCATAAACCACTGCATAACCCGCTGTGAATACCAACACCACAAATATGCCAACCGACACAATCAACCTGCCAGGCATAAAAAACTCCTTCATTTACTTACGGGCGCGCAAGTATCTGACCCAGTTCCTGATCAAAAAAGCGCTTTACCATTGCATATGCATGCGGACCCGTTTTCGGGAACCGTAACAAACCGTGTTTACTACCCGGATAGGCCATGATCTGAAAGGGCTTACCCAGGTCCTGCAGACGCTTGAATACTGTCGTGCTATGGGTGAACAAAACATTATCATCAGCCATACCATGCATGATCAACAAATCACCCTGTAGTCCATCCACATGATTTATTACATTACTCGCAGCGTAGCCGTCCGGATTGTCCTGTGGCGTACTCATGTAACGCTCGGTGTAATGCGTATCGTAGAGTCGCCAGTCGGTGACCGGTGCACCAGCAACTGCAGCGGCGAATGTATCTGGAGCCTGCATTACACACATCAATGCCATATAACCACCGTAACTCCAGCCAAAAATACCGATACGCTGGGCATCAACAAACGGTAATGACTGCAAATACTTTGCTCCAGCCACCTGATCTTCAACCTCTACAGTACCCATTTTTCGGTATAGAGCAGCTTCAAATTCAACACCACGAAAGCCGGTACCCCGGTTATCGAGGGTAAAAACGATATAGCCCTCCTGAGCCAGGAATTGACGGAAGAATCCACTGTTACTGCGTGCAGAACTGCCCCATGCCCGGCGAACTTTTTGTGATGATGGCCCGCCGTATACGTCTACAATGACCGGATACTGCGTGTCGGGATCAAAATTGCGTGGCTTGATGAGTTGGTAGTGAAGTGTTTGTCCGTCGCTCGCCTCAAGGGTACCAAACTCAGTCGGCAGGTGTTCATCGAGATATTGCGCATAGGGATGCTCATCATCAAGATCATTGGCTATCAATATCCCCAGAGACTCGCCCGTAATAGAGCGCAGGGTCACTGACTGCGGATGATCCGGTGTTGAAAACCTGTCCAGAAACACCCGGTTATCCTCCGACAAGGTAGCCGAGTGCCAGCCACCCGGAGGCGTCAAGCGTTGCGGTCTGGATCCGGACAGGGAAACCGAATACAGGTGTCGCTCCAGCTGCGAATCGGTATTGGCCATAAAATAAACCACCCCATGCCGTTCATCTACACCCTTGACCGCAGGCGTGAAACCGTTACCGATAACGCTCCACTCACCGCTGGTAAGTTGACGCACCAGACGTCCGCTATTCTCGTACAAATACAAATGCCGAAAACCACTCCGACTCGAGGCCCAGACAAACTGCTGTGATCGCTTGAGGAATACCAACTCATCATGGATATCCACCCAGGCCGTTGCACGCTCTTGTAGTAGTTCTCGCGTCGACCCGGATACGATATCAGCGGCCAGCAATGTAAGGGTTTTCTGATCGCGACTCTGGTGCTGAACTGCGAGCATATCGCTATTCGGAAACCAGTCTACCCGTGCGAGATAAAAATCAGTTTCAGAACCCAGATCAATCTCGACGGATGAATCCGGATTCTCTAGCTCAACAACAAATAACTGCACCTGCACATTTGGTGTACCCGTAACGGGATAGCGCTGCTTAACGACATTAATATCGTCTGCTGTGATTTCGAAACGCTCCACCTCCTCAACCGGCGATTCATCCACCCGCGTGTATGCAATATGTCTATCATCCGGTGACCACCAGTAACCGGTGCGCCGACCCATCTCCTCCTGAGCGATAAATTCGGCCATTGCAAAACTTACCAATCCACCGCCGTCTTGAGTAACTGCCGTCTCCGTACCGGTCTGCAAATCATGAATCACGAGATTCTTGTCGCGCACAAAACTCACATAACGGCCGCCCGGTGAAAAGCGGGCATCGGTCTCGTACTCCGGTGTAGCGGTAATCCGTTGCACAGCTTCAGCAGGAGCGGCACTTAAATTATAAACATACAAATCCCCACCCAGCGGTACCAGCAGTCGCTGCGAATCTGCAGCAAAGTAGTACTGTACGATGCCCCTGAAAGCCGAAATACGCTGGCGTTCACGACGCTGCTCCTCCTCAGCAGACATGGCCTGCTCTGCGGGAGCCAATTGTGCTGAATCAACCAGCATACGATGCTTGCCGCTGGCAATATCATAAGCCCACAGATCAAGCTGACCTTTAGCGCCAGACTTGCCAAGCAAATAGGTTACGAGTCGCCCGTCGGGAGATATTTTTGGCGAACGAAGACTCGCACCGGAAAGACCGGGTGATGAAAACATTCTCTCAATGGTAAGTTTCTCGGCACTGCTAACGCTTCCCACGAGTACCAGCAGTGAGATCAAGATACGGCAACCCGCAGACAAATGACTCATAAACAAGGGTGATCTCCAGTCAGCTATCGTCTAAGTAAAATTGCAACTGTCTGTATTGTACTTGACGGCAGCTAACGCCCTGGCGCCAGGGTACGGGCTATATTGCAATAGCTCTTATTCGGCGATGCGCTTCAAAGCAGCAGCAATAATCGCTCGCTCCTCCTGAATCTGAACACGAGACTCAAACCTCGGCGCCTGAGCGATCAATGCATCGAGCTCGACCAATGCGGACCGGTAATGAACAACGGCTTGCCGCAGTTCTCCTTTCTTTTCCAAGCGCCTACCCTGCATGGCTAGAACTGACGCCAACCCCCAGCGCGCCCGGATGTGAAATGGATTCAGGCGAACAGTTGCTGCGAAGTGAGTAGCTGCCAAATCCAGTTTTGCGCCGATTTGATTCTGCCGGTCGTTTTCTTCGCCGATACTTCTCGCCTCCATGTTATACATGACACCCAGATCGTATTGAGCGTTAGGGTTGTCCGGCTGTTCTTCAATAGCTGCCAGATAATATTCCTTAGCTCGTTGCAGATTATTTTGTCCGTGGTATATCAGTGCAACATTACGTTTTGCATAGGAACGTCCGGTCCGATTATTATCTCCGTCGATTGCTTTATGGAAGGCGTCCAGGGCTTTTGCATCGTCGCCCTGTTCCCGATAAGCCACTCCCAGCAGATTCCACAATTCCCCGCGATTGGGCGCCTTTTCCGTCGCATCGGTCCAAAGTTTCAGATTGCTGCCCCAGACGATCCCACGCTCCACGGTACCGAGCGAATAGGCTACGATGAGCACAGCCACTGCCCATGTAGCAGGCTTTAACC